>JALOSH010000210.1 GCA_025458545.1 Hydrogenophaga sp. | reverse complement strand
CAACACCAAGACCATGATTTTTGGCGTGGCGCACATCGTGAGTTACCTCAGCCGATTCATGGCGCTGATGCCGGGCGACGTGATTCCGACCGGCACGCCACCGGGCGTGGGCATGGGGCAGAAACCGCCGGTTTACCTGCGGGCGGGAGACGTGTTGACGCTCGGCGGGCGGGGGCTGGGCGAGCAGCGCCAGGTGGTGCTGCCCCGTTGGCCTGCGCCGCGGCCACACGCGCCTGCTGGCTGGACCACTTGCCCGCGAACAGCTGCACATCGTGCATGCGGCGGGCGAGGTCGGCACCGGTGCTGGTGAGTCGGTAGCCGTCACCCGTGTGGTCCACCAGGCGGGCGGCGCGCAGCTCTTTGAGCCGGGTGTTGAGCGTGTTGGGGGTGACGCCGCCCACGCTGTCCTGCAGCAGGCGGAAGGTCTGGGGATGGCCATCGCTCAGCGCCCAGATCACGCGCAGCGCATAGCGCGACTCCAGCAGGTCGAACAGCTTGATCACCGCTGCGTTGTCTTTGGCACCCATGCTTGTCTCCTGAAGCAGCCTTCTCGTGGCGAGGCTTGAGGTTCACTATACGGGGCTTGCTAGCCAATCACTAGCTGGCGCGCCCGCATGCAAGGGGTTTTGGCGCTCGGGATTTACCCGGATTGCGCCGCTCAGCGCTGGTACACCTTGCGCAACAGCGACTTGAGGTTGTCGAGCTCGTCGGCGCTCAGGCGGCTGGCCACGTCGCTCTCCAGCTGGGTAGCGGTGGTCTGTGCCGCTTTCTGCAGCTTCCGGCCCGCGGGGGACAGGTGCAGACCCTGGGCGCGGCGGTCGGTGGGATGGGCGCGGCGCTCGATCAGGCCACGTTGGTCCAGGCTTTTGATCATGCCCACCAGATTGGGCGGCAGGATGTCGAGCGCTGCACACAACTGGCGCGAGGTGATGCCCGGGTTGTGAGCGATCAGGGTGAGGACCGAGAAATCCACCGGGCGAAGCCCGAACGGCGCCATGCGCTGCAGGAACACACCGATCACCGCCAGAGCGGCCCGCCGGGCGTTGTAACCCAGCAGACTTTCCAGGTAGCTGGTGTCGGTCGCGTGGTCGGTGTCAGCCACCGCAGCCGGTGTCTGCGCAGCGCTGGCGGTCGCCTTGCGGGGAGCGCGCGGGCGGCGCAGGGTGTTGGCGAGGGTTGTTTCAGGCATGGGTGTCAAGCATAACGGTGCGACAGAAGCGTGTGGGGCGGCTTGTCGCGCTGCGTCCCTGGGCAACTGGAACATCATGGGCTTTGATGACGCAACAGGGTGATCCGCCGGTAGCCCAGTCGCAGGATGCCTTCCCGCTCCATGCGCTTGAGTTCCTGCTGCACCTTGGGTCGCGAGGCGTTGACCGACTGCGCGATCTCCTGCTGGGTCAGCGGCAGGGTGATGTGGCCCAGACGGTCGGGCCGACCATTGAACTGCGCCAGCCTTTGCAGACGCTGGTACACCCGTGCCCGCAGTGATGGCAGCAGATCTGCCTCCATCAGGTCGAACATTTCCGTCACCCGGGTGGCCAGGCTGCGGATGATGCCCAGGGCGAGGTCGGGCTCCGAACGCAGCATGTGAATCAAGGCCTGTTGCGGGATCTCCAAGGTTTCGCCGGCCTCCTCGCAGACCACGTCGGTAGGAAAAGGTGCGCCCGCCAGTGCTGACGGGACACCAAAGAGTTCGCCGGTGGTGATGCGCCGCATGAAGTGCGAATGACCGTCCACGCTGTTGAGCAGCACCTTGTATTGGCCGTTCAGGCACACGCTGACGCGCTCCACGCGCTGCCCGTAGCGAGCCAGCACCTGGCCTGCTTTCCAAGCCTTGCGAAAGCCCACGGCCTCCAGGGTCTTGCACATGGTTTCATCTAGCACGAAGCGCTCGAGCGCGCGCCGTTGCAGCCACATGGAGGACAGCTGGTCCTCGGGTAAACCATAGATCGGTGTCATCCCTTGGATTGTTACCTGAGGAACATTTTTCCTCAAGACTTACAACGAACATGCGCTCACGGGCTTGAGCCCGATCAACAGGAGACATGGACGTGATCAAGAAATCTCTGATTCGGTGGATGTCGATGGCCGCGGTGGTCACTGCGACCGTGAGCGCCGCGCAGGCCCAGCCCGTGGTGCGTTTTCAGGACTATCCCGGCACCGGGAACTTGCTGGTGCGGGTGGCGCAGGCGAACGGCTATTGCGAGCAGGCGGGCATTCGCTGCGAACTGCGCACCATTCCGGCGGCGCCGCTGGGCATGCAGACCATGCTGTCGGGCGACATCGAAGTCGCTTTTGGTCCGACGGAGGTGGTGGCAGCTGCCTTGGCGCGCAAGGCGCCGATCAAGGTCATTGGTGCTGGTTATGTGGACCCGATCTTCTTCATCGCGGCGGGCACGAAGACCGAGCTGCCGACCGAGGCCGAAGGCTACCCCGGTGTGGTGAAGTCGTTCAAGGGCAAAAAAATCGGTGTGACCCAGCGCGGCTCGGGCGCCGAGTTCCAGCTGATCGACATGCTGGCCGACGCCGGGCTGACCGCCAATGACGTGACCATCGTGGCCGTGGGCGCGCCCAACACCGCGTTCCCCGCGCTGACCCAGGGGCAGGTGGACCTGATCATGACCTTCCCCCCCGCCGACGGCATGTGTGAAGTGCTCAAGGCCTGCCGTGTGGTGGTCGACCCGCGCAAGGGCCAGGGCCCGAAGAGCATTCTCGATACGCGGGGCGGTGCGGGCTACATGGCGGTCAAGGCCGACTGGGCGGCAGCCAATCCGGCGGTGGTGGCGAGCATTCGCAAGATGCTGGACATGTCGGACGCCTTTGTGTCCAACCCGGCGAACTTCGGCAAGACGCTGGAGGTGTTGCGCAAGACCTTTGGCCTGCAGCTGCCCAACGCCGATCAGATCGCCGAGGTGTCCCTGCGCAACTCCCTGGGTAACTTCAAGGCCCGGGGCAAGGTTCCCGCGATGCAGTCGGTGGCCGACTCGATGTTGCAGAACAAGCTGCTTCCCGAGCGTGTGGACATGGCGCCTGCCGTGTTGCCCTGATCCACCGAGCTGCGCCACACCAGAAAACGCCATGATTGACGCCCAGCGCATCGACCTGAGCTTCGACGGCACCCACCTGGTGTTGCAAGCGGTCGACCTTCAGGTCAAGACAGGCGAGTTCGTGGCGTTGGCGGGCCCCAGCGGTTGTGGCAAGACGACCTTGCTCAACCTGTGTGCCGGACTCGTGCCGCTGCCCGCGGGTCAGCACCTCAGGGTGGCGGGTAGCGTCCCGGAGTTGGGCAGCGATGGTGTGGCCTACATGCTGGCGCGCGACAGTCTTTTCCCCTGGCTCAGCGCGCTGGACAACGCTGCCTTCGGATTGAAGGTGCGCGGCATGCCGGTGGCGCAGGCGCGCGAGCGCGCGGCGGTGATGCTCAAGCGAGTGGGTCTGGGCGGCGCTGAGAGAAAGCTCCCCAAGGAGCTCTCACACGGCATGCGCCAGCGGGTGGCGCTGGCCCGCACCTTCGCCATGCCATCGCCGCTGCTGCTGATGGACGAGCCCTTTGGCGCGCTGGATGCGCAGACCAAGCTGCAGTTGCAAGACCTGTTGCTGCAGCTGTGTCAGGAGAGCGAGCGCTCGGTGCTGTTTGTGACCCACGATCTGTCGGAGGCTGTGGCCTTGGCCGATCGGGTGGTGGTGATGTCATCGCGTCCCGGTCGCGTCGTGGCCGATGTGCCGGTGCCGCTGCCCAGGCCGCGCTCCATTCGCGCGTTGCAGACCAGCGACGACTTTCACCACACCTATGCGAGGGTGTGGAAACACCTCGAAGAAGGGTGGGTTCACCATGAAGGCTGAGACGCTTCGCACGCTGGCGCAGCACGTGCTGTTTGTGGCCCTGGCGCTGGGCGCCTGGGAGTGGGCCGCACGGGCGGGCCTGGTGGACCCGAGTTTTGTGGGCACGCCGCTGGGCATTGCCAGCTTCACGCTGGAGAACTTCACCAATGCCCGTCTTTGGGGCGATCTGGGCTGGACGCTCTCGGCGGTTTTCGTCTCTTTCGCGATCGGTTCGCTCGCGGCGATGGCCACCGGTCTGGCCTTCGTGACCTGGCCACGCCTCGAAGCGTTCTGTGAGCCCTACATCGCCGCGATGAATGTGCTGCCGCGCATCGCGCTGGTGCCGCTGTTCATTCTCTGGTTCGGCCTGGGCTTGGGATCGAAGATCGCCATGGGTGTGTCGCTCACGTTCTTCATCGTGCTGTCCACCACGGTGGCCGGCATCCGCGGAGTCAGTCAGGACCACATCACCCTAACCCGCACTCTGGGGGCCAGCAGCCGCCAGATGTTTTTCTGGGTCACCTTGCCCGGCGCGGTGCCGGTGCTGTTTTCGGGCCTGCGCCTGGGGCTGATCTACGCCTTTCTGGGCGTGGTGGGCGCCGAAGTGATCGCGTCTGAGCGCGGCCTGGGGCAGCAGCTGGCCTACCTGGGCTCCACCTTCAACGTCAACGGCGTGTGGTCGCTGCTGTTCGACCTCGCCTTCATTGGCGTGCTGATCATGAAACTCATGAGCTGGCTGGAACGCCGTCTGCTGCATTGGCAATAGAGCCCATTTTTATCAGGAGATTCGATATGAAATTCCGTCACATCCAGGTGGACCCGATGACGCCCACCATCGGGGGCATGATCAGCGGCGTGGACCTGAACAACACCCGTTCGGAAGACGTCTACGAAGAGATCAAGCAGGCGCTGTGGCAGTACGGCGTGGTGTTCTTTCGCAAGCAGGCGCTCAAGCCCGAGGCTTACATCCGCCTGGGCCAGAATTTCGGTGAGATGGAGCAGCACGAGTTCTTTCCTCATGTGGAAGGACATCCGCAGATCCAGTTGATCTCGCACCAGGGCAACGAGGCGCCCGAGACCGACCGCTGGCACACCGACGTGACCTTCCGCAAGAAGCCCAACATGGTGTCCATCCTGCGCATCACCGACCTGCC
>JALOSH010000209.1 GCA_025458545.1 Hydrogenophaga sp. | reverse complement strand
ACCTGGAAGCGCTCGCCCATGTCGATGCTGTCGTACCAGCCCCAGGGCCGGGCCACACGGCGGTGCAGCGTGGCTTGCGGCAGTTGGGCGCCTTCCAGGTGGGCCACCACGTCTTTCACCTGCTCGGCCGCGTCGCGGTGCGCCACCAGCAAGGCGTCGGGCGTGTCGATGATGAGCAGGTCTTGTGTGCCCAGTGCCACCACCGTGCGTCCGGGCGCGTGGATGTAGGTGTTCTGAGTCCGCAGGGCATGGCCCTGGCCTTCGATGCGGTTGCCCTGCGCGTCGGCGGGCGTCAGGTCTGCCACGGCGTTCCAGCTGCCCACATCGCTCCACTGGCCCACAAAGGGCACCACCGCCACGTCTGGGTGGTGCTCCATCACCGCGTAGTCAATGCTCTGGGAGCGGCAGGCCAGAAAGGCGTCCTTTTGGGGGCGCACAAAGTGCAAGCCGGGCTGGTCGTGGGTGGCGGGCGGCGTTTCGCTGGTGGCGCCGGCCATGGCGGCCTGGCAGCTGGCCAGGATATCGCCCGCGTGCACCTGCAAGGCCGCCAGCAGCACGCTGGTTCGGGTCAAAAAAATACCAGCGTTCCACAACACCTGGCCTTGCAGCAGCAGCGCCTGGGCGGCCTCGGCTTGAGGTTTTTCAATGAAGCGGGCCACCGCGCGGCTGCCGTCGGCACGCTCCGCACCTTGCGCGATGTAGCCATAGGCGGTGCTGGGGAAACTGGGCAATACGCCAAAGGTGACGATGGCGCCCGATTCGGCGGCGGCCACGCCCTGCTGCACCATGGCGGCAAAGGCGGCGGTGTCGGGGATGTGGTGGTCTGCAGGGCAGAACAGCAGCAGCGGGTCGGCCCCTTGTGCGGCGTTTTGGTCGGCCTGAGACCTGGCGTGCAGGGCGGCCAGGGCCATGGCGGCGGCGGTGTTGCGGCCGGCGGGTTCGAGCAGCAGCTCACCGCCCAGGCCTGCGGCTTTCAGGTCGTCGGCCACCAGGAAGCGGTGGTCTTCGGCGGCCACGCAGAGCAACGGCGTTTTGGCAAAGGCCAGGCGCTCGGCCGTCAGGCGCAGCAGGCTTTTGTGGCCAATGAGCGGCACAAACTGCTTGGGGTGGCTCTTGCGGCTGAGCGGCCACAGGCGTGTGCCCGAGCCGCCGCAGAGAATCACAGGGACGATGGTGGCAGAGTGATGGCTCATGGTGGGGACACCGGTGGTGTGTTTTCCAGCGGCGCAGTGGCGCTGTCGCGCAGCGGGTTCAGCTGGGCGCGGCGGGCCAGAAACTGGTAGCTCAGGTGGTACCAGAGCACGCAGACCACCAGCGCGCCAATGGGTGCCCACACCGGGGCGCCTTCCAGCGCCACCGCCATGGCGGCGGGCATCGCGGCGTACAGCCACATCAGCGGCGACACGGCAGCGTTGCGAATTCGCGGGTTCCAGTGGGGCAGGGCGCGCATGATCACCTGGGTTTTGATCAGGCTGTGCAGGTGCAGGTTGTCGGGTGCGCCGGTGGGCAGGCGCTGGCGGCGGCGGCGCCACACGCTGTACAGCACCTCGGTCACTGGGTACGCGCAGGCCAGCAGCACCAGCCAGGGCGAGACGCTGGGGTGGCGCATGAGCAGCAGCACCGCCAGCCAGGCCAGCGCAAAGCCCACCAGGTAGGCGCCACCGTCGCCCAGGAAAATCTTGCCCAGCGGAAAGTTCACCAGCCAGAAGCCCAGCACGGCAGCGCCCAGCACGGCACAAGCCAGGGCCAAAGCGGTGTCGCCCTGCAATGCGGCCAGGCTCCCCAGCGCCGCCAGGATCACCAGCACCGTGCCGCTGGACAGGCCGTTGAAGCCGTCGATGATGTTGACCGCATTGGCCACACCCGCCACCGCAAACGCGGTGAAGGCCACCGCGGCAGGGCCCCAGGCGAGCAGGTCGTCGAGCAAAGGGATGTCGACCCGGTTCAGGGCCATACCGGTGAGCCAGCAGGCCAAAGCCCCGCTGACCATGGTGGCCAGCAGGCGGGCGGCCACCCCCACTTTTTTGGTGATGTCTTCGGCCAGGCCAGCTACAAAGGCGGGCACGCCGGCCAGCAGCAGTGGCTGCAAAATGGCTTTCACATCGGCACTGGCCATGGCCCAGGCCGCCACCAGACCGGCCGCCACACCCACACCGCCAATGCGGGGTGTGGGCTTGGTGTGGAATTTCTGCACACCGGTGGTGTGGTCCATGCTGAAGTGGCCGTGCCAGTTCTTGGTGAGCACCAAGAACAGGCTCGCCCCCAGCGAAACCAGCAACGCGGCCAGCACAAAGTTGGGCATGTCTGGGCTCGCTCAGGTGGTGCGCGGGCGCCGCCCCAGGGCGCGGGCCCAGGCGGCGCGCAGCTTGTGCAGCTTGGTGGCGGACTCGGCGTCTTGCGCCGCGTTGCGCAGCGCCTGCCTCACAAACACGAACAACAACAACGCGAAGCCGGTGGCCAACGTGGCCAGCATGGCGATCATGGCCTTTTGGGGCTTGCTCTTGCGCTGGGGCGCTTGGGCCACGTCCAGCACCTGGATCACCGCGCCTTCGCGGCTTTCATCCACGCGGGCAATCTCGTACTGCTTGGCGAAGAGTTCGAACAGGGTTTCAAAGTACTTGAAATCTCGGAACTTGGCCACGTAGTCGCTGCCACCCGCTGGCGCTGGAGCCTGTGCTTTTTCGGCCTGGCCGAGCTGCGCGCGCAAGGCGGCGAGTTCGGTCATGGCCTGGCGGAAGTCGGGCGCGTTCTCGGTGAGGTAACCGCGCATGGCCGCCACCTTCACCTCTTGCGCGGTGATGCTGGCCTGCAGCTGGGCCAGGCCGGCCACCGCAGCTTCCGGGTTGGCCTTCAACACATTTGCACTGACGCCGGTGGTTTGCAGGGCCAGTTCGGCCTGGGTGAGCCGGGTCTTGGCGTCGTCAAGCTGCTTTTCAAAGAACACGCGGCGTTGTTGCGCTTCCGTCACCGCCAGGCGGCCCAGCAGTCGGGTGAGTTCCTGCACGTGGGCATTGGCCAGTTCGGCGGCAAACGCCGGCACCGTGTCGTCCACCTCGATGCGGATCAGGCCGTCTTTGCCGCTGCTGATGCGGACCTTCGCAGCCAGGACCCTGCGCGCATCTTCCGGAAACTGAGCTTTGTAGCGCTCTTGCAGTTTGAAGCGCTCGATCAGGGTATCGCGCAGGGTGCGGCTTTGCAAAAAGGCCACGAACTGGTCGTTGGGGTTCTTGATGCCCCCGGCCGCACCGGCCAGGCCACCCAAGGCCCCCAAGCTTTGCAACACGGATGCAGCGGCGCTCTGCTGCTGCTGGGGCGGCAAGAACTGCGTGCTGGCGGTGAAGGTGGGCGGGATCGTGTAGCTGTAGCCCAGCGCTGCCAGGCCCACCAGCAGCGGCCCCAGCACCAGCAGGCGCAGGTTGTCGACCACCGTCTGCAGCAGGTCCAGCAGGCTGATCTCGTCGTCTTCGGGCACAGCCGAGCTTTGAAGTTCGGTCATGGCGCTCACAGCGAATTGATGGTTTTCAGCGCGGCCACACCCAGCCCGAAGTTCGAGAAGATCTGTGTCCAGTCCTTCAAGGCACGCGTCCAGAAGTTATAGCGGCTCTCGCGGTCGATCTGGGCGGGCACCACCAGGGTGTCGCCCGGCATCATTTCGAGCGACTCGAAACGGCTGCCAAAGAAGCCGCGCTGGTCTCGCCGCGCGACGATCGTGCCGTCGGCACGCAACACGAAGGCCTGGCTGGGTTCGGCGTCTTCGGTCAGGCCAGCGGTCCTGAGCACCTCGCCCACGGTTTTGCCGGGCTTGTAGATGAACACGTTTTCATTGAGAACCGAGCCGAATGCCGACACAAAACCCGGCGTGGCCGGGACGACGATGCGATCACCGTTTTCCAGCGGCAGCGCGGGCAGGCTGGCGAGGTCTCGCGCTTTGGGTTCCAGCTCCAGGGCCATGCGGCCATTGCTCTGGAGGGCCTTGAGCCGACCGATCTGGCTGCTGAGTTGAGCTTGTTGCTGCTGTTGCAGTGCCTGGGCCTGGCCGGGATTGTCGGTGCGCTGGTTGGCAATGGCGGTGCTGGCTTGTGCCTGGGCTTGGGCTTCCAGGCGGCGGATCAGCACCTCCAGGTTGGCCTGTTGGCGGACGCGTACCGATTCGCGGTTGAGCTCGGTGCCAAACAGGTAAGCCTGCGGCGTGAGGCCACCCACTCGCTGCAGCAACTGGGGCAGGGTTTCGCCGGGCAGGGTCTGGTACACGCCCGGTGCGCCCACTTCGCCTTCAATGCGCACCAGGCGGGTTTGCCGGTCTTGGGGCAGGCGCAGGTCGTTCTGGCTCAGGATGGTGACCACGTCGCCAGCCTGCAGCGGCAGGTTGTGCGCCGGGTCCTTTTGCAGCACCGCCTTGCCAAGGTTGAACGGGATCAGCTCGGTGCTGAGTTTGTTGCGGTCCAGGCGCTCGATGACGGCGTAGTCCCAGTTGATCTGGTCGGCCAGGCCGCGCACGCGATCGGTCACACCACCGCCGGCTTGCTTGGCGACTTCGGCGTTCTGCACCAGCAGGTTTTTGCGCTTGTAGTAGTCGGCGGTGATGAGGGCGTCGCGCTCGGGAATCAGGTCGAGGATCTTCATGCCCTCGAACCAGGTGTAGCGCAGCGGCGCAGCCACCGTGCCTTGCAGGGTGACGGCGTTGCCGAAGGCCGGGCTGATGGCCAGCAGGGTGAGCACGTCGCCGTCGCGCAGCGCTTGCCTGAGGCCGTTCGCATCGAGCGGGAGGTCTTGCACGCG
>JALOSH010000208.1 GCA_025458545.1 Hydrogenophaga sp. | reverse complement strand
CCGAGACGCTGGAGTCTGTGTACCTCGCCACCAATTCGGGTCGCATGGAGTCGCTCAGCTTCACCGCGCCCATGGCCTACACGCTGGACTGGGTGATCCTCTTCAGCGATACCTCCAAGGTGTTGACCACCGGCGTCGTGACGGTCGGCGGGGTGGTGCTAGGTTCCTTTGTCCAGGCCGTTGGGAGCAAGAGCTTTCACTGGGAAGGCTTTCGCAGCACCCAGGACACCGCATTGCACATCGGCGGTGCGATGCTCATGGGCATCGGGGGCGTCACCGCTTTGGGCTGCACCGTCGGGCAGGGCCTGTCGGGACTGTCCACACTGAGTCTCACGAGTGTGATCGCTGTGGTCGGCATTGTGCTCGGGGCCATTGGCGGCTTGCGGTTCCAGATGTGGCTGCTGGAGCGCGAGTGATTGGCGGTTCCCGAGCCCATGGTTGAGTCGTTCGAGCGTCGTTTCGGGGGTCTGCGGCGGCTCTACGGTGTGGCCGGCGCGCAGCGCATCTTTGATGCGCATGTGGTGGTGGTCGGCATCGGTGGTGTGGGTTCGTGGGCGGTGGAAGCACTGGCACGCAGTGGCGTGCGGCAACTCACCTTGATCGACCTGGACCATGTGTCGGAGTCCAACATCAACCGACAGATCCATGCGCTGGATGCCACGCTGGGCCAGGCCAAAGCACAAGCCATGCGGGAGCGCATCGCTCAGTTCCATCCCGGTTGCCTGGTGCACCTGATCGACGACTTCGTCACGCCCGACAACTGGCCCGCTGTGTTGGGTGCCCATGCAACTCGGCCCTCTGCGGTGATCGACGCCTGCGACCAGGTGCGTGCCAAGACCGTGATGGCAGCCTGGGCGAAAGACGAGGGCGTCTCTTTTGTGGCCGTGGGGGCAGCGGGTGGTAAACGCAGGGCTCAAACGGTGGAGATCGCCGATCTGGCAGACGTGACACATGACCCACTGCTGGCACAAATGCGCTATCGCTTGCGCAAGGAACATGGCGCTCCTCGCACCAAGCGCATGAGCGTTGCGTGTGTTTTCAGCCGCGAAGCGGTGGCGCCACCCGATGCGTCCTGCTCGGTCGAGCCCGGCGATGGCTCGCTCAATTGCCATGGTTATGGTTCGGTCGTGAGCGTCACCGCGAGCTTTGGTCTGTGTGCAGCGGGCTGGGTGATGAATGCTTTGGCCGAATCCGACAGCACTTTTCAAGTCACTTCAAAACACGCTCAAAACGACGCTATAATCTGAGGCTTCGCAGTGAGCGAAATTCGAGTTGCAGGGTTATGAAGCGGCAGTGCGTGGTTGATGGATAGCAAGTCTTTTCATCCGCAAGCCGAGTGGTCAAGTCACTCAAACCCCACCAGTGAATGCTGGTCCGGATTTCGAAAGTGAATTCAGTTGAGACAGACCATGGTTTGTTTCAGCACCCAGTTGATGGGACGTTAGCTCAGTTGGTAGAGCAGCGGACTTTTAATCCGTTTGTCGTGGGTTCGACCCCCGCACGTCCCACCAAATAAAAAGCCCCGATCTTGCGATCGGGGCTTTTTTGTTGGGTTTCACACAGGTCAGGGCTGCTTTTTCTTCACGAAGCCGTAGACGATCAACAACAACACAGCGCCGACCACCGACGCGATGAAGCCTGCTGCCTGGCCTGGAGCGTACAGACCCAACGCAGCGCCCCCGTAGCTGGCGATGAACGAGCCCGCCACGCCGAGGACGGCGGTCATGATCCAGCCCATGCCGTCGTCTCCGGGCTTGATGGCGCGGGCGATGAAGCCTGCGATGAGGCCGATGATCAGGGTACCCAGAACGGACATCATGTGCGGTGTGCCTTTCAGAATGGCGGGTGGATGAAGTAATGCCTAAATGCTAACCGGAGTGAGCCACCGCCGCGACGGGTCATTCCTGCGTGGCTGCGCTGTCGATGCGCTCGGTGAGTTCCAGCCAGCGTGCTTCGAGGGTTTCGATCTCATCGCTCAGCGCCTTGAGCTTGCGGCCCTTGTCGGCCAATTCGGTGGGCGTGGCGGGCTGGCTCAGGCTCGCTTCCAGAGCAACCTTCTCGTTGGACAGGAGCGCAGTGCGCTTTTCGTTCTGTTCCAGCTCCTTCTTCAACGGTCGCAGTAGTTCCGTCAACTGTTGGCGGCGCTGGGCGTCTTGCTTGCGTTGTTCCGAAGTGGGCAATGGCGTGGCTGCTGGGAGGGTGCTTCGCTGGTCTTTCTGCTCCTGCCGTTGCGCTTCGCGCGCCTGTTTGGCCACGTCGAGCAGATAAGCCAGAACTCGTCGCACACCGCGCGCAGCAAGGCGCGGTCGTGGCTGACCAGCATGACGGTGCCTTCGAACTCGTTGAGCGCCATCGACAGCGCCTCGCGGGTGGCCAGGTCCAGGTGGTTGGTGGGTTCGTCGAGCAGCAGCAGGTTGGGGCGCTGCCAGACGATCATGCACAGCACCAGGCGGGCTTTCTCGCCGCCGCTCATGCTGCCCACCGCCTGCTTGACCTGGTCACCCGTGAAGTTGAAGCTGCCGAGGAAACTGCGCAGATCTTGCTCGCGCGTCGCCTGGCCGCTCAGTCGACCTTGCGCGGTGCAGTCCTTCACCAATCGGATCATGTGTTCCAGCGGCGTATCAGCCGGGCGCAGCACGTCGAGCTCCTGCTGGGCGAAGTAGCCGATGTTCAGGCCCTTGCCTTCGATGATTTCGCCGCTGATGGCTTTGAGGTCGCGCGCAATCGTTTTGACGACGGTGGACTTGCCCTGGCCGTTGGCGCCCAGGATGCCGATGCGTTGGCCCGCCAGCACCGACTTGCTCACGTTGCGCACGATGGTGGTGGGCTCGCCACCGTCTTCGCGCGCTGGGTAACCGAAGCTGACCTCGTGCATCGCGAGCATGGGGTTGGGCAAGTTCTGCGGCTCGCTGAACTCGAAGGTGAATTCGGCGTCGGCCAGCGCCGGCCCGATCTTCTCCATGCGCTCCAATGCCTTGACCCGGCTCTGTGCCTGTTTGGCCTTGCTGGCTTTGGCCTTGAAGCGCGCAATGAACTTCTGAAGGTGCGCCACTTTCTCCTGCTGTTTGGAATACGCCGTGGCCTGCAGCGCCATCTGCTCGGCGCGCATGTCTTCGAACTTGCTGTAGTTGCCGCCATAGCGGGTCAGCAGCGCGCGTTCGATGTGGATGGTGACGTCGGTCACGGCGTCGAGAAATTCTCGGTCGTGGCTGATCACCAGCATGGTGCCTTCGTAGCGCTTGAGCCAGGCTTCGAGCCAGACCAGCGCGTCGAGGTCCAGGTGGTTGGTGGGTTCGTCGAGCAGCAGCAGCTCGCTCGGGCACATCAGCGCACGCGCCAGTTGCAGGCGCATGCGCCAGCCGCCCGAGAAGCTGTCGACCGGGCGGTCCAGCTCGTCCATGCGAAAGCCCAGGCCCAGGATCAGCGCCTGGGCCCGGGCCGGGGCGTCGTGCGCGCCAGCGTCGTGCACGGCCATGTAGGCGTTCGCCATGCGCTCACCGTCGTTGCTCTCTTCGGCCGCCGTCACTTCTTGCTGGGCTGCCAGCAGGGTCATATCGCCTTCGATCACGAACTGCGTGGCGGGCATGTCGGTCTCGGGCATGTCCTGCGCCACCTGCGCCATGCGCCACTGAGGGGGCACATAAAAGTCGCCTTTGTCTTCGTGCAGGGTTTTGTCCAGCAGGCGGAACAGGCTGGATTTGCCCGCGCCGTTGCGGCCGACCAGGCCGACTTTTTCGCCGGGGTTGATGGTGACGGACGCACCATCGAGCAGGACCTTCGTGCCGCGACGAAGGACCAGGTTTTTCAGAGTGATCATGGGAGGGGCGACGGCTGGGAGGCCAGCGCCGAAAGAGAGTCGAAAGTGAGCAGAAGAACCTGGTCTTCACCGGCGCTGGTGGACAGCCAGACGGCTTCGAGCGTTGGGAACGCGGCTTCGAAGTGCTCGCGCTCGTTGCCGATTTCGAGGACCAGCACACCGGTTGAAGACAGCCGCGCCGGCAGGTCGCGCAGCAGCCCGCGGATGAAGTCCATGCCGTCGGCGCCACCGGCCAGCGCCAGTTCGGGCTCGGCGCGGTACTCGGCGGGCAGCGCGCCCATGCTGTGGGCGTTGACGTAGGGCGGGTTGCAGAGCACCAGATCGAACGGGCCAACGCAGCCTTGCAGACCGTCGGATTCGATCAGCGTGATCCGGTCGGGCAGGCCATGGCGGTCCACGTTGATGCGGGCCACGGCGAGTGCATCGGCGGATATGTCGGCGCCGGTGACCCGAACCTCTGGCCAGGCCAGGGCGGCGAGCACGGCCAGACTGCCATTGCCGGTGCACAAGTCCAGCACCTCGCGGGTGCTGTCGCTCAGCCAGGCGTCGAAGCCGCCCTCGGCGATCAGTTCGGCGATGAAACTGCGCGGCACGATGGCGCGCGGGTCCACGTAAAACGACACGCCTTGCAGCCAGGCTTCGTTCGTCAGATAGGCGGCGGGCTGGCGGGTTTCGATGCGGCGCGTGATCAGCTCGGCCGCCGCGATCGCGTCTTCGTCGCTGACCGGGGTCTCGGCCATCTCGTCGAGATCGCCGTCCAGCGGCAGGCCGAGTTGCCATAGCACCAGCCAGGCGGCTTCGTCCCGGGCATTGGTGGTGCCGTGGCCATAGGCCAGCTCGGCAGCCTCCATGCGAGCGGTGGCCCCGGCCAGAAGGTCTTGCAGCGTCATGGGTTCAGGCGGCCCTTTGCGGGCGGGATAGCTGTTCCATCACCCGCCGGTAAATGTTTTTCAACGGCTCGATGTCGGCCACAGCGACGCATTCGTCGATCTTGTGGATGGTGGCGTTGGGCGGGCCCAGTTCGATCACCTGCGGGCAGACCTGGGCGATGAAGCGGCCATCGCTGGTGCCCCCGGTGGTCGAGAGTTCGGTCTGGATGCCGGTCTCTTCGCGGATCGCCTCGCGCACCGCTTCCACCAGCGGCCCCGGGGTGGTCAGGAACGGGCGCCCACCCAGGGTCCAGGCGAGTGAGTAGTCGGCGCCTGCTTGCAGCTGGTGGCGCTGCAAGATGTCGGCCACGCGCTGCTGCAGTCCCTCGGGCGTGGACTCGGTGCAGAAGCGAAAATTGAAGTCGATCACCACGCTGCCAGGGATCACATTGCTCGCGCCAGTGCCACCGTGGATGTTGCTCACCTGCCAGCTGGTGGGCGGGAAGAAGGCGTTGCCCTGGTCCCACACGGTGGCCGCCAGTTCCGCCAGCGCGGGCGCCACCAGGTGGATCGGGTTGCGCGCCAGGTGCGGATAAGCGATGTGGCCCTGGATGCCCTTGACCGTGAGCTTGCCGCTCATCGTGCCGCGGCGGCCGTTCTTGATCATGTCGCCGGTGCGTTCGACCGAGGTCGGTTCGCCGACGATGCACCAGTCCAGCCGCTGGCCTCGCCGCTGCAGCTCCTTGCAGACAATGACCGTGCCGTCGTTGGCGGGGCCTTCTTCGTCGCTGGTCAACAGAAAAGCAATGTCGATGGGTGGCGTCGGGTTGGACGCCACGAACTCTTCGCAGGCCACTACCATGGCGGCGAGCGAAGCCTTCATGTCGCTGGCACCGCGCCCATAGAGCTTTCCGCCTCGGTGGCTGGGCACGAACGGATCGCTGGCCCAGGCCGACAAGGGGCCGGTGGGCACCACGTCGGTGTGGCCGGCCCAGACCAGGGTGGGCTGTTGCCCCGTGCCCAGGCGGGCCCAGAGGTTGGTGACGCGGAAATCGGCCGGACCGCTTTCGATGGTTTCGCACACAAAGCCCAGTGCGTCGAGTCGCGCGGCGATCAGGGCCTGGCAGCCTTCGTCTTGCGGGGTGACGGAAGGGCGGCCGATCAGTTCTTCGGTCAGTCGTAGGGTGGCGTTGCTCATCAGAATTTGACGTCGAGGGTGAACTCGGTGAAGCTGGCCTGGTCGCTCTGGTCATCTTCGCTGGGCTTGGCCGACTGGTTGGACTGGCTGGCGTTGAAGTCGTTCTGCAGGCGCCACATCAGGTTGTTGGGCGAGTCGGCGTGGGCCAGACCTTCGTTGCGTGACACCAGGCCGTCTGAGATCAGACGGGCAAGGTCTTGCTCGAAACTTTGAGAGCCTTCGGCCAGGGACTTTTCCATCGCCTCGCGCACACCGGAGAAGTCCGCCTTCTGGATCAGGTCGGCTATGAGCGCGGTGTTCAGCATCACCTCCATGGCCGGCACCCGGCCACCGGTGTGGGTGCGCAGCAGGCGCTGCGAGACGATGGCCCGCAGCGCAGCCGCCAGGTCGCCCAGCATGGTGGGGCGCACCTCCACCGGGTAAAAGCTCAGGATGCGGTTGAGTGCCTGGTAGCTGTTGCTGGCATGCAGCGTGGCCAGGCAGAGGTGGCCCGACTGCGCGTAGGCAATGGCGGCCGACATGGTTTCGCGGTCGCGGATTTCGCCGATCAGGATCACGTCGGGCGCCTGCCGCAGCGCGTTTTTCAGGCCGATCTGGAGCGAATGGGTGTCGGTGCCGATCTCGCGCTGGTTGACCACCGACTTCTTGTTCTTGTAGATGTACTCGATCGGGTCTTCGATGGTCAGGATGTGACCCGTCGCGCCCTCGTTGCGGTGATCGATCATGGCCGCCAGGGTGGTGGTTTTGCCCGCACCGGTGGCGCCGACCATCAGCACCAGACCCCGCTTCTCCATGATCAGGTCGGCCAGGATCGGCGCCACGTTGAGCGAATCCAGAGCAGGCACATCGTTTGGCACAAACCGGATCACCACCGCATAGTTGCTGCGCTGGCGGAAAGCGCTCACGCGGAAATTGCCCACACCTTCCAGCGGCACGGCCATGTTGAGCTCGCCGGTCTCCTGCAGTTCTTCGATGCGCGTGGCGAGCACGATCTCGGACAGCAGGTTCAGTGGCGCGTCGGGCGGCAGCACCTGGCTGTTGATCGGGATGGTCTGGCCATTGATCTTGATCATGGCCGGCGCGTGCGCCGACAGGTACACGTCCGACGCCTTCTTCTCGGCCATCAGGCGCAGGATGCGCTCCATCGTTCCGCTGCTCATGCCA
>JALOSH010000207.1 GCA_025458545.1 Hydrogenophaga sp. | reverse complement strand
TGCAGCCAGTCCAGCCCCGGCCGTGTCACTGGACCCTCGGGCCAGCCGTTGGCGCTCAGGATGTCGGCCACCGCACCCACCGTGCCCGAGGAGCCGTAGGCCAAGGTCCACTCGTGCGTCGGAAAGGTGGCAATGGCCTCGTCCAGCACCGCTTTGGCCGCCACCTCGGCGGTCTTGAAGCCGTTGGCGCTGCACACCCCTTTGGGGAAATAGCGGTTGGACCAGGCCACGCTGCCCAGCCGGTACGACTCCATGCGCCGCGCTTCGTAGCCCTGGCCCAGGATCATTTCGGTCGAGCGCCCGCCAATGTCCACCACCAGCCGTTTTTCGTTCGATTGCGGCAGCAGCCTTGACACGCCCTGGTAGATCAGTCGCGCTTCTTCGTGGCCCGACACCACCTCGATGGCGAAGCCCAGAATGGCCTGCGCCTTGTCCATGAACACGTCGCGGTTGGTGGCTTCGCGCAGTGTCTGGGTGGCCACGGCGCGCACCTGGTGCTTTTTGAAGCCGTGCAGACGCTCGGCGAACCGCGCCAGACAATCCCAGCCGCGCTGCATGGCGGCCGGGTTCAGGACCTTGTTGTCGTCCAGGCCATTGCCCTGGCGCACGGTTTCCTTGATGTACTCCACCCGCTCGATGTGGCCGGAATGGAAGCGGCCGATTTCCAGCCGGAAGCTGTTGGAGCCGAGGTCAATGGCGGCGAGAAGGGTACCGTTTTGCATGGGTTCTGGCGGGCTCGGGGCGCTTTGATCGGCCAGTGAGCGAGCAATGAAAATGTGGCTGGATTGTGACGCAATGGCACGCCAGGGCTTTGCGCCGGGGGACGATCCGGTCGATCCCCGGCATCTTGTGTGCCGAGCGGCTGCGCGCCTAACATGCGAACCTGCGCCCAATGAAAGCCGAGACATGCACACCCGTTTCCGGATCGACCCGCCACCGCCCGTGACCGAGCCCGCCGATGCCGCGCGACGCCGTTGGCTGCTGGGCGCTGGCGCCGCGTGCGCCAGCCTGCCCTGGACCAGCGCCTGGGCACAGCCTGCCTCGGCCGCCGCCGAAGAAGCCAAGGCGCCGCCGCTGCCGGCCCTGGGCAGTCCGCTCAACCTGCCTCGCCTGACCCTGCTGGACGGCAGCGTTTTCGAGCCGTCGAGCGCCGAGGGCCAGCCGCTGCTGGTGTACTGGTGGGTCAGCACCTGCCCGTTTTGTGCGTTGCAGAGTCCCAGCATCGAAAAGCTCTGGCGCAGCCAGAAGGGCCGGGGCTTGCAGATGGTGGCTTTGTCCATCGACCGGAAGCCGGACGACGCCGCAGCCTACCTCAAGGCCAAGGGTTACAGCTTCCCATCGGGCTGGGCTAGTCCCGATTGGCGAAAAGCCTTTCCCAAGCCGCGCGGCCTGCCCATCACGCTGCTGCGCGGGCGCGATGGTCGGCTGTTGCTCGCCGACAGGGGGCAGATGTATCCTGAAGACGTGGACGCCATCGCCGGGCTGATCTGAAGACCCCCAGGCAACGGGTTGCCGTGCGATCCCGATGCCCGGCGCCTATCGGGAGCCCTGTCCGCTGGCGATTTGTGACTGTCACAATCCTGTCACACAGGCCCCCTACAGTCGTGCTCAAGGTTTTTCTTTCCCCAACCCTGAGGACTCACATGAACACCAAGCGCACCCTTCTGAAGACCGTTGCAGCCGCCGCCCTGGCCACCCTGGCCATGGGTTCGGCCATCGCTGCCGACATCACCGGCGCGGGCGCCACTTTCCCGTTCCCCATCTACGCCAAGTGGGCTGAAGCCTACAAGCAGGCCACCGGCACCGGCCTGAATTACCAGTCCATCGGATCGTCGGGCGGCATTCGCCAGATCCGCGCCAAGACCGTGGCCTTCGGTGCCACCGACGCGCCGGTGCCAGGTGCCGACCTGGACCGTGACGGCATGGTGCAGTTCCCCGCCATCATCGGTGGCACGGTTCCGGTGTTCAACGTGCCCGGTTTTGGCAAAGGCGAGCTGCGTGTGACCGGCCCGGTGCTGGCCGACATGTTCATGGGCAAGATCAGCAAGTGGAACGATCCCCGTTTCGCCGCGCTGAACCCCGGCAAAAACCTGCCTGATCTGACCATCACCGTGGTGCACCGCGCCGACGGTTCGGGCACCACCTTCAACTGGACCGACTACCTCTCCACCGTCAGCAAAGAGTGGGCCGACACCGTGGGCAAAGGCGCTGCCGTGAAATGGCCCGCCCCAACCTCGGTGGGTGGCAAAGGCAACGAAGGTGTGGCCGCCAACGTGGCCCGTACCCGCGGCGGCCTTGGCTATGTGGAATACGCCTACGCCAAGCGCAACAACATCGCCGTGATGGCTCTGCAGAACCGCAACGGCAACTACGTGATGCCGGGCGACGACACCTTTGCCGCTGCGGCGGCGGGTGCCGACTGGTTCAGCGTGCCGGGCATGGGTCTGTCCATCGTCAACCAGCCAGGCGCCAACGCCTACCCGGTGTCCACCGCTTCGTTCATCCTGATGTACAAAAACCCGGCCAACAAGGCCGAGAGCGCCGAGGTGCTGAAGTTCTTCGACTGGGCGTTCAAGAACGGCAAGCAGATGGCGCTGGACCTCGACTACGTGCCGCTGCCCGATGCGCTGACCGCCCAGATCCGCACCCGCGTCTGGTCGCAGATCAACAACAAGTGATCGTGTCCGGGGTCTGCACCGCGTGCAGCCCCTCATCACCGGCATCCGTCACGGGTGTCGGTGATTTGTTGTTCCTTTCTGGCTTAATCGGGGATCCTGTATGACTGCCGCCGCGACCATGAACCCGTCACAACCAGCTTCCGCGTCCACAGACCTGCCCAGCACCTCCATGGTCGCCGTGGCGAAGAAGCAGCGATGGCAAGACGCCGTCTTCCACCGCCTCACCCAATCCTTCTCGCTGCTGGTGTTGTTTGCCCTGGTGGGCATCATCGTCTCGCTGTTCATCAACGCCTGGCCCACCTTCGCCAAGTTCGGCGCCCACTTCATCTGGTATGTGGAGTGGGACATCGTCAACGAAGAGTTTGGCGCGGCGATCTCCATCGTCGGCACGGTGCTCAGCGCGGGCATTGCCCTGGTGCTGGCGGTGCCGCTGGCCTTTGGCATTGCCGTTTTCCTGACCGAAACCTGCCCGGTGTGGCTGCGCCGCCCGCTGGGCACCGCCATCGAGCTGCTGGCGGCTGTGCCGTCCATCATTTACGGCATGTTCGGTCTGTTCGTGTTCGCGCCGGTGTACGCCGACTTTCTGCAGGTACCGCTGCAAGATGTGCTGGGCGGCATGCCGCTGGTGGGCTGGCTGTTTGGCGGCGCCACCAACGGGCTGGGCATTCTGGCCGCGGGCATCATCCTGGCGTTCATGGTGCTGCCCTATGTCGCGGCCGTGATGCGCGACGTGTTCGAGATCACCCCGCCCATCCTGCGCGAGTCGGCCTATGGCCTGGGTTGCACCACCTGGGAAGTCGTTCGCAAGGTGGTGCTGCCCTACACCCAGAAGGGTGTGATTGGCGGCATCATGCTCGGCCTGGGTCGTGCACTGGGCGAAACCATGGCGGTCACGTTTGTGATCGGCAACGCCAACCGGATGCCCTCGTCGCTGTTCTCACCCGGCACCTCGATCGCATCCTTGCTGGCCAACGAGTTCGGCGAAGCCCAGGGCCTGCACTTCAACACCCTGTTTGCCCTCGGTTTCCTGCTGTTCTGCATCACCTTTGTGGTGCTGGCGCTGGCCAAGCTGCTGATCGTCCGGGCCGAAAAAGCCAAGGGCACCTGAGGCACCCAGCCCAGCAGCCTTTTTGAAGAGCACCACCATGCAAATGAACACTTCCCCCCTGTACCGCAGCCGCCAGCGCACCAACCTGATTGGCCTGACGCTGTCCATGGTTGCCATGACGCTGGGCCTGATCGCTCTGCTGTCGATTCTTTTCGTGCTGTTTTCCAATGGTCTGGCGGCACTGGACATCAGCCTGTTCACCAAGGACACACCGGCCCCCGGCTCCGAAGGCGGTGGCTTGCGCAATGCCATCGTCGGCAGCCTGATGATCGTGGGCCTGGCGGTGCTGGTGTCCACACCCATCGGCATCCTGGCCGGCATCTACCTCACCGAATTCGGCGACACCAGCAAAACAGCCGAGTTCACCCGGTTCGTGACCGACATCATGCTTTCGGCGCCGTCCATCGTGCTGGGCCTGTTCGTGTACGCGATTGCGGTGGCCACCGTGGGCAACTTCTCGGGTTACGCCGGCAGCCTGGCGCTGTCGCTGATCGCCATACCGGTGGTGATGCGCACCACCGAAAACATGCTGCGCCTCGTACCCGGCAGCTTGCGGGAAGCCGCCTTTGCACTGGGCGCGCCGCGCTGGAAAGTGGCTACCATGGTGTCGCTGCGCGCTGCCAAGAGCGGTGTGGTCACCGGGCTGTTGCTGGCCATCGCCCGCATCAGCGGCGAGACGGCTCCTTTGCTGTTCACCGCGCTGAACAACCAGTTCTTCAGCACCGACATGGGCGCGCCCATGGCCAACCTGCCGGTGGTGATCTTCCAGTTTGCGATGAGTCCTTATGAGAACTGGATCGAACTGGCCTGGGGCGGTGCACTGCTCATCACGCTGGCGGTGCTGGCACTCAACATCCTGGCCCGCGTGTTCTTCCGCGAAAAAGTGCGTGCCTGATCCACACCCTAAGACCTGGACCTCAACATGACCACCACCGCCTTTGCGCCTGCACCCTCCATGGTTTCAGCCGCCAAAAACGACAACTCAGCGCCCCTGAA
>JALOSH010000206.1 GCA_025458545.1 Hydrogenophaga sp. | reverse complement strand
GCGAGGTCGGCTTCGCGGTCGCTGAACGCGGTTTCGATCACCAGCATGGCCACCCGCATCTGGTTGATGCGTTGCCAGAAAGCCGGGTTGCGTTCGGTGTCGCCGGTGAAGACCCAGTGGCCGCTGGCGCTGGCGGCGGCGTAGCCGACCGCAGGCACGGTGTGGACCGCCGGCAGCACCTCGACCGCTTTTCCGCCCACTTGCAGCACTTCGCCCACGGCGATGGGCACAAAGCGCATGAGCGGGGCGGTGGCGCTGGGGATGGCGGCGAAGTCGGGCCAGATCAGGTTGTTAAAGATGTGGGTTTGCAGCGCGCTGATGGTGCCGGGCAGGGCGTGCACTTGCAGCGGCGGCGCGCCTGCCGCCAGGCGCAGGGCGGCCGCGGCGTCGAGCATCAGGGGCAGGCTGGCCACATGGTCCAGGTGCGAATGCGTGAGCAACACATGGTGGATGCGGGCCATTTCTTCCAGGCTGAGGTCGCCCACGCCGGTACCGGCGTCGATCAGCACGTCGTCGTCGAGCAGAAACGACGTCGTGCGGCAGCCTTGTGCAATGGCGCCGGAGCAACCGAGAACGCGAACCCTCATGGGCAATCTGGCCGGGATGGACCGGCTTATTTGGTGTCGAAAGTGGTGGTGCCGTCCCAGCCTGCGGCAGGTGGCGACGACCTCATGGAGGCTACCCGCTGCGCATAGACCCGGTAAAGGACTTTTTCCGCGTTTAGGCGCTGGAGGTTTAGAAGGTGCACCTCACAAGTGTCCCATTGCTGCGCACGCCAGGCGCCCAGGGCCCGTTTCCATTCGCGCAACTCGTCAACTTGTGCTGGCGTGAGCGCGCCAGACAGGCCCAGTGGCGTGTGGATGCCCACGGCCTCGCCTTTGCCTTTGACGCGCACCCGGTCGAGCTCCTGCCAGGCGAACTGCGGCGCCTGCCGACGCGTGGCGTCGCTGGCCACGATGTCGACGCCGTAGGTGCGCGACAGGCCTTCGAGGCGCGAACCGAGATTGACCGCGTCGCCGATGACGGTGTAGCTGCGCCGGACGTCGGAACCCATGTCGCCCACACACATGGCGCCGGTGTTGAGGCCGATGCCCACGCCGATGGCGGGCAGACCGCCCAGCTGGCGCTCGCGGTTGACCGCCTGCAGCGCCTGTGCCATGTCGAGCGCGGCCTGCACCGCCAGGGCAGCGTGCTGGGGCGCGGGCACCGGCGCGCCCCAGAAGGCCATGACGCAGTCGCCCATGTATTTGTCGATGGTGCCGCGGTGGCCACGGATGATGCCGGTCAGGCGGCTGAACACGGTGTTGAGCAGGGTCTGCAACTTCGTGGGCTCCATGCCTTCGGCGATCTGCGTGAAGCCGCGCATGTCGCAGAACATCACGGTGAGCTCGCGGGTGGCGGCGTCCATGCTGTAGCGGTCGGGGTCTTTCACCATCTCGTCGACCAGCTCGGGCGGCACATAGGTGCCGAACAGCTGGGCCAGCTCGCGCTTGGCGCGGCTCTCCACCAGGTAGCCGTAGCTCATGTTGAGCGCAAAAGCGAAACCCGCCGTGACCACGCTGCTGGCCAGCGGCAGCACCAGACCGTGCCCGAGGTAAAGCCAGAGGTTCAGCCCGACCAGCACCGCCACCACGCCCAGGCTGAGCGCCACCGCGCGCGCCGCGCTGAGCATGGGCAACGCCAGCGCCAGCAACAGACCCGACAGCACCAGCATCACCAGCTCGTAGCCCAGCGCGTAGTCGGGCTTGACGACCAGCTCGCCGTCGAGCAGGGCGGCGATCAGATTGGCGTGGGTTTCCACGCCAGGGTAAGCCTGGCCCACGGGCGTGACGCGCAGGTCGAGCAGGCCGGGCGCGGTGCTGCCCAGCAACACGATCTTGCCCTTGAGCTGCTCGGCGGGCACCCGCCCGGCCAGCAGGTCGGCCGCCGAAACATAGGTGAACGATCCGCCCTGTGGCCCGCCCGGTCCGCGAAACGGCACCAGCGTGGTCACCCGGTCGTCCACCGGAATGCCCAGCGAGGTTTCGCCGCGCACCAGGCGCACACTCTCCAGCGCCCGGTAGTCGGGCGACAGAAACCGCTCGGGCGGAAACCCCGGCTCGACCTTCGGATCGCCCAGCAGCAAGCGGAACATCGCCAGCGAGAGCGATTCGTAGTACTGCCCGCCGTGCTCGGCCAGCAGCGGCAACGAGCGCACCACGCCGTCGCGCTCGTTGATGGCGTTGAAGAAGCCTGCCCGGGGCGCCGCGGCCGCCAGCGGGGCGATGTTGGCGCCGAAGCCGTTCCACTGGGTGGCCAGAATCGAGCGACCCTGCAGCGCGTCGGCCCGCATCGCGGGCTCGGGCAGCACGCCGCTGGTGTGGCCGCCCCGGTCGCTGCTGAAGTAGTAGCCCAGCACCACCGGGCGGTCTTTCAGCGCGCGGGCCAGGCGCGCGTCGTGGTCCAGCTCGGGTTGCAGTGCCTGCACGCGCTCGGCGAATCCGGGCTGATCGGCCAGCGGGCCGTTCGCCAGCCGCTGCAGCTGGCGCAGGCCGGAGCTGTCGTCGGGCTCGGCGAACACGGTGTCGAAGCCGAGCAGCGCAATGCGCTGGTCTTCAAACAGGGTGTCCACCAGCTCGGCCACCCGGTCGCGCGGCCAGGGCCAGCGCCCGACTTCCGCCAGGCTGGGCTCGTCGATGTCGACGATCACCACCCGCTCGTCCAGGGTGGCGGGCATGGTGGCTTTCAGGCGGGTGTCGTAGATCAGGTCATCGAGCCGCTGCAGCACACCCATGGGCACCAACCCGACCGCGTGCAGAACGGCCAGGATCAGGGGCAGCAGGGTGACAGCAATCCGCGGGCCGTGTCTGCTCAAGGCCTGCATGGATGTGGTGGGCTGGGGAACGCTTCAGGCCCGCGCGGCCGACGGACCCGAGGGGAGCAGGATCACTGCTGGATGAACTGCATCTGGGTGCCGGCCAGATCGATCAGGTCGCCGTGGTGCAGGTTGACCGCTTCGGTACCGATGGGGCTGCCGTTGATGGTGGGCTTGGTGGCGCCCTCGACCAGGGCCACCACGTAGCCGTGCGGGCGGCGGGTGATGGCGGCTACCGCCACACCGGGCTTGCCGATGGTGGTCACGACCTTGACCAGCGGCACTTCACGCCCCACAGCGGCGCCGGACATGACCTTGATCGCCGCGTTGCCCACGCCCGGTGTCGGCTCGGGGGCCACCACGGCACCCGAATTGATCACCATGGTTTTTTCGTAGTCGCTGGCGCTGTCGTGCACGAACTTGATTTTGTACTTGCCGATTTCGACCGTGTCACCGTTTTGCAGCGGCTGCTTTTTGATGGCCTTGCCGTTGACGTAAGTGCCGTTGGTGCTGTTGAGGTCTTCCAGGAACACGTCGGCGCCCGACATCTGCATCACGGCGTGTTCGCCGCTGACGGCCAGGTTGTCGATCACGATGTCGTTGTAGGGACGGCGGCCGAGCGTGGTGCGGTCTTTGGTGAGCTGCACTTCCTTGATCACAACACCGTCGATGGAAACGATCATTTTCGGCATGGCCGACTCCTGTGGAACCTGAAAAAACTAATTCTAAAGATTTAATTACTGTCCCAGCATGCGCGACAGCAACCCCTTGCGCAACGGCTTGGCCCGGGCATGCGCCAGTATCACCGAAATATTGTCGCGCCCCCCGCTGCTGTTGGCACCGTCCACCAGGGCGTTCGCTTTTTCTTCCAGCGTACCCGCACCCACCAGTATGGCGGCGATGCGGTTGTCGGGCAGCATGTCGCTCAAACCATCCGAGCAAAACAGGTACAGGTCACCGTCTTCGACCCGGAATTCGTTGACTTCCAGCAACACTGTGTCTTCCACCCCCAGCGCCCGTGTGACCAGGTTCTTGTGGGTGGCGTACTGGGCCTGTTCTTGAGAAATCAGGCCGGCGTCGATCTGTTCTTGCAGCAGGGAGTGGTCGCGGGTGATCTGGTGGAAGCTGTCGCCGCGCAGGCGGTAGCAGCGCGAATCGCCGACATGGCCGATCAGGGTGCGCGCACCCTGGAACACGCCCATCACCAGCGTGGTGCCCATGCCGGTGTACTGGGCATGGGAGTTGGCGGCGTTGAAGATGGAGCGGTTGGCGTTGTCGATGCAGATTTCCATCGCCCGTTTGAGCTCACGGGCATTGGCCTCGTTGCCGCCCTCGCTCATCCAGCGGCCCAGCTCGGCCTTGATGAAGGTGGTGGCCATGGCACTGGCCACCTCGCCCGCGTTGTAGCCCCCCATGCCGTCGGCCAACACGACCACCTGGTTCTCGGGGTCGAGCGCCACCGAGTCCTCGTTGTTATCGCGGATCAGGCCAGGGTCGGTCTGGGCGAAGTACTCAAAAATCATGATGCTCGGTTGTGTTGCGGGAAGGGTGAACCGTCACCGCCGGGCTCGCGCACAAAGACCGCCGTGTCGGCTGCCGTTGCTGCAACATTCTCCGCAGAGAGGGGACGCGCCATCACATGGGTGGCCTCGAAAGCTTCCTGACCCTGACCGGGATCGGCGCCCACCAGACGGGCGCCAGCCTGTGCAGTCTCCTGAACCGACCGCATCACGCGGTGCAGGTCGGCGGCGAGCTGGGCTCCCGTCTGGTAGCGGCCTTCGGGCGGTTTCAGCATGGACTTGGTCAGTATATCTGCCAGTACCGCAGGCAATTCCGGGCGGAGGTCGCGCACATCGGGTGCTGGCTGGTTGGCGATCTGGAACATCAGCGCGGCCATGGAGTCGCCGCGGAAAGGGAGCTGCCCGGTCAGCAGCTGGAACAGCATCACACCGAGCGAGTAGAGATCGGAACGGCCATCGATGCGCTGGCCCGCCAGCTGCTCGGGCGACATG
>JALOSH010000205.1 GCA_025458545.1 Hydrogenophaga sp. | reverse complement strand
GCGGGTCGCCTGCAATAATCGACCCATGAGTTACACCACCCGCTGCCCGGCCTGCGGAACGATGTTCAAGGTCGTTCCCGACCAGCTCAAGATTTCCGATGGCTGGGTGCGATGTGGTCACTGCGCCGATGTGTTCGACGCCACGCTGTACCTGGAAGCCTGGGCGCCACCGGCTCCAGCGCCCGCAGGTCCCATGGCTGCCGAATCCCACTGGCCGAGCGCCGCTACGCCAACGGAAACGCCGGCGGAAGCACCGCGCCCGGATGAAGATTCTTTGGCCAGGGCGGCGGAAACTCAGCGGTCCGATGGCGAGACCATCGCCACCTCCGAACCTCCTGCCACCGGCCCCGCCGACCCCGGCGCCGTTGCGGTCAGCGACTGGCTGCCCCTGACCGATGGTGCGGCGAAAGCCCGCGAGCGGGATGATGATCTCGAACCGATCTGGCCGGCCGCCGCCAGCCAGCCCGAGGTCCCGGTCGGGTTCCAGCCCGAGCACACGGCGGCCGCTGCGCTGGTGCCGCCGGTGGAACCCTCTCCCCAGCCCGAGTTGCGGGCCGATGGTCCGCAAGCGCCCACCACATCGCTTGACAGCGCGACCGATTTCCAGACCGAGTTGGAGCGTTTCGCGGCCGCTTCGGCCAGTGCCAGCGGGCGCCAGCGCCACGACCTCGCGTCCACGCCCGAAGCCGTACCGTCCGGGTTCAACGAGCCATTGGCGGACGACGCTGCGCCCCTCGACGAGCCCGGTTTTGTGCGCGAGGCCAGGCGCCAGGCCCGCTGGCGTTCGCCCGGTGTGCGGGCTGCGCTGGGCGTTCTCGGGGTGTTGCTCGGTGTGCTGCTCGCCGCGCAGTGGGTGCTGCACGAACGCGACCGGCTGGCCGCCAGCCACCCCGATCTGGCACCGCTGCTGGCGCGGCTGTGTGAGCCGCTGGGCTGCGACATTGGCCCGGTGCAGCGCATCGATGCGGTGGTCATCGACAGCTCAAGCCTGGTGCGCAGGCTGGGCAATTTCTATTCCTTCGATCTCGTGCTCAAGAACACCGCCGCCATGGCCGTGGCGGTGCCCGCGCTGGAACTGACCCTGACCGATTCGAGCGACCGTGTCATCGCGCGGCGCGTTTTCCTGCAGCAGGAGTTGCCGGGAACGCCCGAGCTGTTGCCCGCACAAGGCAACCTCGCGCTCAGCCTGCGCCTGTCGATCAACGATGTGGGCGCTGTGCCCATGGCCGGCTACCGCGCCCTGGTTTTTTATCCCTGAACTACTCCGACCAACACCATGTCCATCCTCATCTGCGGCTCGCTCGCGTTCGACACCATCATGACCTTCGAGGGTCGCTTCGCCGAGCAAATCCTGCCGAGTCAGCTGCACATCCTCAACGTTTCGTTCCTGGTGCCAGGACTGCGCCGCGAGTACGGCGGTTGCGCCGGCAACATCGCTTACGGTCTGCGCCAGCTCGGCTCGCCGGCCGTGCCACTGGCCATGGTGGGCAACGACGCGCAGGACTACCTGGTGCGCATGCAGGGTCTGGGGGTGGACACGCGTTTTGTAGGCACCACGGCCACCAACTACACCGCGCAGGCCATGATCATGACCGACCACGACAACAACCAGATCACCGCCTTCCACCCGGGCGCCATGTCCGACGCCCATCTGAACCCGGTGCCGACCGCTGCTGACATCCGGCTGGCCATCGTGTCGCCCGACGGGCGCGACGCCATGCTGCAGCACGCACAGCAACTGCATGCTGCCGGCATCCCGTTTGTGTTCGATCCGGGCCAGGGTTTGCCGATGTTCAACGGCGAGGAGCTGACGAAATTCATCCAGCTGGCGACCTGGGTCACGGTCAATGACTACGAAGGCAAGATGCTCAGCGACCGCACCGGCATGGGTATTGAAGACATCGCGGCCCAGGTGCAAGGCTTGATCGTGACGCTGGGCGAACAGGGTTGCGAGGTCTGGGAAGGCGGCCAAAAAACCCTGGTACCGGGCGTGAAGGCGGTCGAGGTGCTGGACCCCACCGGTTGTGGCGATGCCTTCCGCGCCGCCCTGCTGCATGGGCTGGCGCAGGGCTGGTCATTGCCCCGCTGTGCGGAGCTCGGCAACCGCATCGGTGCCGCCAAGATCGCCAGCCGCGGCGGCCAGAACTACACCTTCGCCGTCGCCTGAACCAGGTGTAGAAATGAAAAAGCCCAGCGCTCGCGCGCCGGGCTTGTCAAATCATCCCAAGGACGACTTCAGGGCTTGCTGGACGTGGGAAACGGCCAGGCAGCCTGAGGGTTCAACTTGGTTTGAGCTGCTGGGGCCGCAGGGGCTGCCGGCTTCTTGGCCGGCTCAGCTTTTTTTGCGGGGGCTGCCTTTTTAACGGCGGCCTTCTTGGGCGCGGCTGCTTTCTTGGCCGGGGCGGCCTTCTTCGCTGCTACCTTCTTGGGAGCTGCCTTTTTGGCCGGAGCGGCTTTCTTGGCGGCAACCTTCTTGGGTGCGGCTGCTTTCTTGGCCGGAGCGGCCTTCTTCGCTGCTACCTTCTTGGGAGCTGCCTTTTTGGCCGGAGCGGCTTTCTTGGCGACAACCTTCTTGGGAGCGGCTGCTTTTTTGGCCGGAGCGGCCTTCTTCACGGCGGCCTTTTTGGCCGGAGCGGCTTTCTTCGCCACTACTTTTTTGGCCGGGGCGGCCTTCTTAGCCGGAGCGGCTTTTTTGGCCGGGGCTTTTTTCGCAGTTGCCATTGTTTTCTCCTTGATCAAGTTGCAAAGAGCACTTCATCCGGTCTTTGTGCCGGTGAAGTGATTCAAGGCCCTGGGGCCGTGTGGATGCATCCACGGCTGGCCCCAAAGCGTTGAATCTTGTGACAAAACCCCGCCCCCTGCGCCGAAGCGCAAGTTGCGGGGTTTTGGATGTTCAAAAAACATGCGGTGCGTCTGTGGCGGGTCGCGGTGTCTGAGGACTTCATCAGTCCCAGGACAGCGCGCCGCCCGTCTGGTATTCGATCACGCGGGTCTCGAAGAAATTGCGTTCCTTCTTGAGGTCGATCATTTCACTCATCCAGGGGAACGGGTTTTCTTCGTTCGGGTAGAGCGGCTCCAGACCGATCTGCGTCGCGCGCCGGTTGGCGATGTAGCGCAGGTAGCCCTTGAACATCGAGGCGTTCAGACCCAGCACGCCACGCGGCATGGTGTCTTCGGCATAGCGGTACTCGAGCTCGACAGCTTTTTCGAACAACGCCTTGATCTCGGCTTTGAACTCGGCCGTCCACAACATCGGGTTCTCCATCTTGATCGCGTTGATCAGATCGATACCGAAGTTGCAGTGCATGGACTCGTCGCGCAAGATGTACTGGTACTGCTCGGCAGCACCGGTCATCTTGTTCTGGCGGCCCAGCGCCAGGATCTGCGTGAAGCCGACGTAGAAGAACAGGCCTTCCATCAGGCAGGCAAAAACGATCAGGCTCTTGAGCAGGGTCTGATCGTTCTCCGGCGAACCGGTGTTGAAGGCCGGGTCCATGATCGCTTCGATGAAGGGGATCAGGAACTCGTCCTTGTCGCGGATCGACTTCACTTCGTTGTAGGCGTTGAAGATCTCCGACTCGTCCAGACCCAGCGACTCCACGATGTACTGGTAGGCGTGGGTGTGGATGGCTTCTTCGAACGCCTGGCGCAGCAGGAACTGGCGGCACTCGGGCGCCGTGATGTGGCGGTAGGTGCCCAGCACGATGTTGTTGGCGGCCAGCGAATCGGCGGTGGTGAAGAAGCCGAGGTTGCGCTTGACGATGCGGCGCTCGTCTTCGGTCAGGCCGTTGGGGTCCTTCCAGAGCGCGATGTCGCGGCTCATGTTCACTTCCTGCGGCATCCAGTGGTTGGCGCAGGTGGCGAGGTACTTCTCCCACGCCCACTTGTACTTGAAAGGCACCAGTTGGTTGACGTCGGTCTGGCCGTTGATGATGCGTTTGTCGGCTGCGTTGACGCGGTGTGCAACCGGTGCGGTTTTGGCTGCGGCAGCGGACGAAGGGGAAGGGGTCGCGGAGGACAGTGACGCTTGCACACCCGGCATGTGAGGTGGCAGGGGAATCGATGCGGGCTTCGAGGCGGGAGTAACTTGTTCGTCCCAGGTCAACATAGGTGTTTCCAATTCAGCGAATTATCGAAGTGTCTGTACGAAATGCAAAGGACTCATGTGTGCGTGGGATGTTTTGTGTTGCGGTGTCGCATCGATTGCGCGACGTTCGACACCACCCCATGCACACGCATCACGCGCTTGGGTCATTGGCACGCTTCGCAACCGGGATCGTCGATCGCACAAAACTTGATGTCGGTAGCGGGGTCTGAGCTCATCACCGCAGCCGCAGGCGCGCTCATGGCGGCTTCGCTGCCATGCACCGACACCGCGTTGAGCTGACCTGTGCGGCCGGTCGACTTCTCGGCTTGGGTGGCTGAGGTGGTGCGCAGGTAGTAGGTCGTCTTCAGACCGCGCAACCACGCGAGTTTGTAGGTGTCGTCGAGCTTCTTGCCAGAGGCGCCGGCCATGTAGATGTTCAGGCTCTGGGCCTGATCGATCCACTTCTGACGGCGTGCTGCTGCTTCCACCAGCCACAGTGGCTCGACTTCAAACGCGGTGGCGTAGAGCGCCTTCATTTCGTTTGGCACACGGTCGATCGGGCGCAGCGATCCGTCGAAGTGTTTGAGGTCCATGACCATCACGTCGTCCCACAGGCCCAGGCGCTTCAGGTCTTTCACAAGGTAGCTGTTGATGACGGTGAACTCGCCTGAGAGGTTGGATTTGACCGAGAGGTTGCCGAAGCAGGGCTCGATGGAGGCGTCCACGCCGATGATGTTGGAGATGGTCGCGGTGGGGGCGATGGCCACGCAGTTGGAGTTG
>JALOSH010000204.1 GCA_025458545.1 Hydrogenophaga sp. | reverse complement strand
GCCACGCCGACGGAGGCGATGCGCGCCTCAAACCGCGGGTGCGTGGTGTCGGCCAGGTGGGCGCGGCTGAGGGCGGTGCCGGTCATGGGACTTTCGCCCTGGCCATAAATCTGTACGAAGCGCGGGCCCATGGTGCGCAGCGCGCGGCGGATGTCGGCGGCGTACATGGGTGCGCCGCCGTAGACGATGGTCTTGAAACTCTGGCCGCACTGCTCGGGCGTCAGGCCCTGCGCCTCGGCTTCGTGGACGATGCGTTTGACGATGGTCGGCGCGGCGAACAGCGAGAGCGGGCCGAGTGCGCGGCCGAGGTCGAACAGCTCGGCTGCATCGAAGCCGCCCGAAGCGGGCACCACGTGCCGAGCGCCGGCCATGAGGTGCGGGATGGCGTAGAGGCCGGCCCCGTGTGACATGGGCGCGGCGTAGGCGATGGCGTCGGCTGGGCCGATGTGATCGACGTCGTTGAAATAGCACAGCCCCATGGTGAGCAGGTTGCGGTGCGTGATCTTCACGCCCTTGGGCCGGCCGGTGGTGCCGCTGGTGTAGAACAGCCAGGCGGTGTCGTCGGGCGAACGGTCTTCGATCTGTTTCAGGCCCTCGCCTTCGTCGATCCATGCGTCGCAGGCGGCGCTGTCCACGTCCATCACGCCATCCAGCCCGGCCAACACCGAGGGATCAGGCGCCACATCGGCGGTGACGAAGGCCCGGCGCGCCCCGGCGTTCTCCAAGATCCACTGCACCTCTTTCGGGTGCAGTTTGGCGTTGACCGGCACCACCACCAGGCCAGCCCACCAGGCTCCGAACAGCAACTCCAGATAACGCGGGTGGTTGCGCATGAAGAGCACCACCCGGTCGCCGGGCTGCAGGCCAGCCCGCCTCAGGCGAGCGCCCACCCGCGCCGCACGATCGGCCCACTGGCCGTGGGTGGCCACGCAGCGGGAGCCCAAAAGGATGGCAAGACGGGCGGGGTCTTGCAAGGCCGCACGTTTGAGCAGGTGGGCGAGATTCATGAGGGCGGGCTCTCCAGGGTGCAGAACCCCGCATTTTCAGGGCAGCAACCTCGGGCGCTGGCCCGCCCCCCCCCGTTCGGAATCTTCGGGTGTCGCCGCCCGTCAAACGGGCGTACGGGAGCGTGCGAACCCCAGCCAGCCATCTGAGAGCCGGGCGGTGGATGGGGAGAATCCGGCCCGCTCCAGCACCCGGACCGACGCCCGGTTGTCGGGGTGAACATAGGCGACCACCCGGCGCAGGCCGGGGCGGGACTTGAACGCGTTCACCACCAGGTGACGCACAGCCTCTGAGGCCAGGCCCCGGCCCCGGAACGATCGGCCCAACCAGTAGCTGACTTCCGCTTCGTCGGGCAGCAGCTCGGGACCAGACCACAACATGCGCACCTGCCCGGCTGGAGACCGGGGCGCCAGAATGGCCCTAACCTCGTGGTGAGAACCCGCATTGGAGATGGCGATCAGGTCGGCGGCCACCGCCTTGGTGAAGGGGGTCGGCATGTATTCGACCATGTAGCGCCAGAGCCCGGGGTCGTCGAGCAGCGCGTGGTACTGGTCCAGGTCCTGGTCTCGCCAGGGTCGCAACTCCAGCGGGGATCGCCGCGCCCAGATGGGCTCGTCGGGATCGTCCCAGGCGTCCGGCGCTGTGTGAGCCACCCACCCCTGCTGGGCCGGGTCGTAAGCCAGTGGAACACCCTGCCTCCGTGCCCAAAACACTTGTTCGGAGGTCAGCGGGCCATCCCATCGGTATCGGGTGCTGAATGCACGGGGCTCCGGGGCTTCGGTGTGTGGTGAATGCATCATGACGCATCGCTCCTTCGGTTGATCAGGCCATCCCAAAAGCCGGACGCGCAAAGCGCCCAGTCGACGAAAGCAGAGGCTAATTTAGAGGTCTGCTCGGTTCGAGCCAAGCGGAATTTCAGATACCTTGACTCTCGAAAAAGAGGAGGTTTCAAGGGAACCAAAGCCCTGAGCACGATTCGCGGGTCGCGCGGCCGCACGCGGGCGGCGTCAGCCAATCGGGGGGTGTCGGGGCTTACATTGCGGCGCATGAACGCCAAGCTGCCCGCCTTGATCGCCGCCCTGCTGGAACCGGGCCGCTATGCCGCGGTGCAGCCCGGGCCCGTGGAGCGGGTGGAACTGATCGAAACCCACGGCGCCTGGGTGCTGCTGGCGGGCGGGTTCGCATACAAGATCAAGAAGCCGGTTCGGTTTCCGTTCCTGGATTTCAGCAGCCTGGCCTTGCGGCGCCAGGCCTGCGAGACCGAGCTTCGGGTGAACCGCCGTTTCCAGCACCCCGACCGCCCGGCCACCCAGCTCTACCTGGGGGTGCTGCCCATCGTGGGCACGCCAGACGATCCGCGCTGGGGCACCGCCAGCACGCCGGGCGCGCCCCCCCCCATCGAATACGCGGTGCAGATGCGCCGCTTTGACGAAGCGTCCCGGCTGGACCACCTGTGCCAGCGCGACGAACTGTCGCCCGAACACATCGCGGGGCTGGCAGAGCGCATGGCCGTGTTCCAGGCCCGAGCCGCAGTGGCGGCAAAAGACCAGCCCTGGGGGCACCCAGCTGCAGCGATGCGCTGGCCACGGGACAATTTCAACACCCTGCGCTCGGCGCTCCAGGCGCCCGCCGACAGCGCTCAAGTGCGTGGATTGAGCGACTGGACCGAGCAGCGCTTTCACGCCATCGAGCCCTTGCTTTCGCGCCGGCGCCAGAAGGGCCGGGTGCGCGAAGGGCACGGCGATCTGCACCTGGCCAACCTGGTGCTGGTGGAGGGCGAAGTGCTGCCCTTCGACGCGATCGAGTTCAACGACGAGCTGCGCTGGATCGACGTGGCCAGCGACATGGCCTTCACCTGGATGGACCTGCTGCACCACGGCCGCCCGGGCCTGGCCAACGTGCTGATGAGTGCCTGGCTCGACGCCAGCGGCGACGTGTCGGCCCCCACCGTGTGGTCCTTCTTCGCCAGCTACCGCGCCGGTGTGCGCGCGAAAGTGGCGGCGCTGCGCCGGGGTCAGCTGATTGGCGAGCGCCCCGGCTCGCCGCCACCGCCCGACGCCGAAGCTTGTCTGGCCGAAGCGCGACACTACCTGGCGCTGGCGAACGAGATCGCCCACCCACCGACACCGCAACTGCTGATCACCCATGGTCTGTCGGGCAGCGGCAAAACCTGGGCCTCCAGCCAATGGCTGGCGGCTGAGCGCACCGGCCGCGCCATCCGCCTGCGGTCCGACGTGGAACGCAAGCGCCTGCACGGCCTGAGCGCGCTGGCGAGCAGCGGTTCCGGGCTGAACGCCAGGCTCTACAGCGCACAGGCACACGGCGCCACCTATGCCTCGCTGCTGGACCGTTCGCGCGTGCTGCTGGCCGACGGCTGGACGGTGCTGGTCGACGCGGCCTTTCTGCGGGCGGCCGAACGCGCGGCCTTTGCGGCATTGGCGCAGGCGGCGGGCGTGCCCTTTCACATCCTGGCCTGCGAAGCGCCGCTGGCGGTTCTGCGTCAGCGCATCAGCGAACGCCAGGCACGCGGCAACGATGCGTCCGAAGCCACGGCGGAAGTGCTGGAGCAGCAGCTGGGCTGGCTGGAACCGCTGACCACTGACGAACGCACGCGTGTGGTTGCGGCGCCGAGCTGAGGCGGCCCATCAAAAATTTCAATGCGAACGGTCCCGCTTTCACAAGCCTTTTTGGGGGTGCCTCGCTAACATCGCGGGCAGTTCATCGACAACACCCCCGGAGACAAGCCCCATGACCGTGATCACCACCATCGAAGACCTGCGCGTGCTGGCCAAAAAGCGCGTCCCGCGCATGTTCTACGACTACGCCGATTCCGGCTCCTGGACCGAGAGCACCTACCGCGCCAACAGCGACGATTTCCTGAAGATCAAGCTGCGCCAGCGGGTGGCGGTGAACATGGAAAACCGCAGCACCGCCACCACGATGGTGGGGCAGGTCACGAAGATGCCGGTGTGCATCGCACCCGTGGGGCTGACCGGCATGCAGAGCGCTGACGGCGAAATCAAGGCGGCCAAGGCGGCCGAGAAATTCGGCATTCCGTTCACCCTCTCCACCATGAGCATCTGCTCGATCGAGGACGTGGCGGAAAACACCACCGCGCCCTTCTGGTTCCAGCTGTACATGATGCGAGACCGCGAGGCCATGGCCCGCATGATCGAGCGCTGCAAGGTCGCCAAATGCAGCGCGCTGGTGCTCACGCTGGACCTGCAGGTGATCGGTCAGCGCCACAAAGACCTGAAGAACAAGCTGCGCGCCTCGGTGATCCCGTCACTGGGCAACGCGCTGGACATCGCCACCAAGCCGCGCTGGGTGCTGGGCATGATGGGCACGCGCCGCCACACCTTCCGCAACCTGGTGGGGCATGTGAAGGGTGTGAGCGACATGAACTCGCTGGCGTCCTGGACCAACGAGCAGTTCGACCCCACGCTGAACTGGGACGACGTGGCCTGGGTCAAGGCGCAGTGGGGTGGCAAGCTGATCTTGAAGGGCATCATGGACGTGGAAGACGCCCGGCTCGCGGTGCAAAGCGGTGCCGACGCCATCGTGGTGAGCAACCACGGCGGTCGTCAGCTCGACGGTGCGCCCAGCAGCATCGAAGCGCTGCCGGCCATCGTGGCCGCGGTGGGCGACCAGATCGAGGTCTGGATGGACGGTGGCATCCGCAGCGGGCAGGACGTGCTCAAGGCCTGGGCGCTGGGCGCGCGGGGCACCATGATCGGCCGCGCCATGGTGTATGGCCTGGGTGCCATGGGTGAAGAAGGCGTGCTCAAGGCGCTGCAGATCATCCACAAGGAACTCGACATCACCATGGCGTTTTGCGGCCACACCAACATCCAGAACGTGGA
>JALOSH010000014.1 GCA_025458545.1 Hydrogenophaga sp. | reverse complement strand
CCGGGCGCCAGGTGGCGCGGCACGCCCAGGTCGCGCTGCACATGGGCATTGCCCGCGATCAGCAACACGGTCTGGTTCGGGCGCTGGGCGTTCACCGCGGTCTGAGCCAGCGACCGGTCGCGCGCGAGCTGGATGCGCGTCATGGGCGCGATCTGGGACGCCGGCAGCAGGTCGCAATGGCCGGTGCGCATCGCCTCGCGTTGGCGTTGCAAGGCGTCGGCCGGCAGGCTGGCGTCGAGCGTGGCGTCGGCCATCACGGTTCGCATTTGCGCCCGTGGCAGGTTGCCGCCCAGCACCGGCACGCCGGAGCGCACCGCGGCCATCACCACCGGACCGTAGACCGACCAGGCCCAACCGCCGCTGTTGCGCGCTTCGCGCCAGCCGAGGGCATCCCGCACCTGGGTTTCGCTGGCGCTGGCCGTCAGGCCGGTGGTGTTGGGCCCCTGTTCCACCATCTCCAGCACCAGCGCAGCCAGGCGGCCTTGCCCCGCGAGCTGCTCGACGGCGTCGCGCTGCAGCGCCTGGTGCTCGGGTGCGTCGTGCTGTTCACCCAGCAGCAGCAAAGGCGTGGGCAGCAAGCCGTTCAGATCGGCGCTGAGCCCGGTTGGGGTCGGCCGGGTGGCGGTGCAGGCGGTCAGCAGCACCAGCCCTGGGATGGTCCAGCAGGCGGTTCGCAAAAGCCGGCGGGTGACAGCGCTTCGACAGTTCATGGCCAGATACTACGTGGCTTGCCATGGCCACACCCCAGCCCGTGAAATCGCCGAAACCGGTTCTGCCCTCTGCCCGCCTGCTGACCCGCATCGTCCTGACGTTGCTGCTGGCCTGGGCGGCTGCGGGGCTGTGTGTCTGGCTCGACACGCCCATTCCCTGGATGATCGGACCGCTGGTGGCGACCGCGCTGGTGTCGGTGTTCGGCGCGCCCACCGCCAGCTGGGGCCCGCTGCGCAACACCGGGCAGTGGGTGATCGGTGCGGCGCTGGGTCTGTATTTCACGCCCCAGGTCGGCGCGCTGGTGGCCAGTCTGTGGTGGGCGATCGCGCTGGGCATTGTGTGGGCGCTGGCCCTGGGGCTGGCTTTTGGCACCTGGCTGCGGCGTGTGCACGCGGTGCAGCTGGCGCCGCTGACCCCGGCCCAACGCTGGAGCACCACCTACTTTGCCGGGGCCATCGGCGGTGCTTCGGAAATGACCTTGATCGCCGAACGGCACGGCGCGCGCACCGACCTGGTGGCCGCGGCGCACAGCCTGCGCCTGCTGATGGTGACGCTGACCATTCCGTTCGCGATGCACGGCGCGGGCGTGAGCGGGCTGGATCTGGACACGCCTGGCGTGCGCGACGTCTCGCCCACGGGTTTTGCCGTCCTGACCGCGTTGACTCTGGCGGGTGCGCTGGCCATGCGCCGACTCGGGCGCGCCAACCCGTGGTTCATGGGGGCTTTGCTGGTCGCCATGGGGCTGACGCTGTCGGGGGTCACGCTGTCGGCCCTGCCGGGCTGGCTCACCGCGGCGGCGCAGTTGGTGATCGGCGTCAGCCTGGGGGTGCGCTTCACGCCCGCCTTTGTGCACACTGCGCCGCGCTGGCTCGGCTCGGTGGCGCTGGCCACCGTGGCCATGATGCTGTTGTGTGCCGGGTTTGCCGCTGCGCTGTCCCAAGCCACGGGCCTTCACCTGGCCACGCTGGTGCTCGGCACCTCGCCGGGCGGTATCGCCGAAATGGCCATCACCGCCAAGGTGTTGCAGCTCGGCGTGCCGGTCGTCACCGCCTTCCAGGTCTGCCGCCTGGTCGCGGTGCTGGTGCTGGCCGAGCCGGTGTTCCGGTGGTGGGGCGCGCGCCGGGCGGCCTGAACACAGCCCCCAGAAATGCAAAGCCCGGCCAGTGCCGGGCTTGGTGAGGGAAGGGGAGTCGTCGTGGGCGCCGCGGAACCGGCTTTGCCGGGCCGCCAGCGCCGCCCCCTGGGGGGTGACGCGCCCTCAGGCGCGGCGCGGGGGGAGCCCAGTCAATGCATCACGACCGGCATCTGGGCTAGCGTGGCATAACCTTCCAGCGTGTCTTCCACTTCCTCTTGCGAAGGCATGTCTTTTTGCCAGGCGGTGATCTGGATCTGGAACATCTCGGCCCAGGAGCCGTCGAGGTACACCTCTTTGCCCGATCGCTTGTCCACGATTTCGAAACCGTGGCGCGGGATCTGGGGGCCTTGGTCGGTCACGACCTCGCCCTCGGCGGGCGCGTTCGCCAAGATGTGGACCACAGCAAAGGCATCGGAGTCGTAGAGCATGTGCATGGCTTCAATATCCTTCAAAGCAAGAAACCCGTGTTCCTGTGGACCTTATATCGGCAAATGGCCGGGCCACTTCAGTCTGGGCAGGCTTTTAGATGGTCACTGCGCGAGAAGATTCAAGATGCGTGTGTTTTTGGGCACATTTCTGCGCTTCAGGGCAGCCGCTGGCGCAGGCGCTGGTCGGCCATGTCGCCATTGGGCTCGGTGATGCGGATGCGCACCGGCAGGAATTGCATGCCGGGCGCCAACCAGATGTCCACGGTGCTGTCGTGCTCTCCGCGGGGCGGGCGGGTGAGGCGGCGGGCGGTCATGCTGCCGGCCGGCAGCGCCAGGGTTTCCTCCGCGCCGACCAGAAACGACCAGGTATCGGCGTCGCCCGTCCCCGCCACCTGCAGCCGCAGGGTCTGACCGGCGGCGTAGGCATCGGGCCGGGCCTGGAACAGCGCGGCGAGCTGCAGAAAGACCGACAGCCGGTCCTGGGCGCCCGGCAGCAGCGGTGTGTCGGGCGCGTTGCTGCTGTAACGGATGCGCTGGCTGGCGGAATCGAAGTGGGTGGCTTTTTCGTTGCTTCGGCGGCGATCGCCAAAGCGCTCGGGCGCCAGGCCTTGTGCTTCCAGGCGTCCGCGGCTGGTCTGCACCCGGTTGCCCACCAGAAAGGCGCTGATCTCCAGCTCGGCGCTGTAGCGGTTGCCGCTGGGCTGCCAGCGCAGGTGCGCGTCGGCGCTGTAGCGCAGGCCCTTGGCGCGGCCGTCGATGTCGTAGCGCAAATCTGCCGGGCCCGGCGGCTGGGCAGGCGGCAGGCTGCTGGCGCGAGCTGCGGGGGGCGGTGCAGCGGGGCTGGTGTTCGGCGCGGCGGCCGCCACCACCACGGCGTCGAGGTCGGTTGCAGGGTCTGTGGCCGGTGCGGGTACCCCTTCGCTGGGCGGGCTGTCCAGCAGCGGGGATTGGCTGTCGGCTTGAACACCCGGCGGCTCGTCCGGGATGCTGGCGGCGCTGGAAGGGTCGGGCGCGCTGGGCGCGGGCGCGGAGGGCGCGGATGCGCTCAGGTGGGCCTCGTCGGCTGGCGCCGGGCGCGGTTCTGCGGCGGCGAGACCAGAGCCTGGTTTCGGGCTGATCGCCGGCCGGGGGGTGTCGGGCAGGGGCGCGGCCACAGGCGCTTGCAAGGGCGCAGGCGCGGGCACGATCCAGCGCACGCTGCTGATGGTCACCGGCATGGCGTGGGTGCCGGTGTCGACCACCGCGCCGGGTGTCCCGACCGGTGCCAACGGGCGGGTGGCGGACGGCGCACCGGTGTCGGTCGGGCTGGTGCCGGACGGGCTGATGCTGTTGCGCCAGTCGGGCCAGCCGCCCGACAGCAGCCCGACATGCACCGCCAGCACCGCCGCGCTGAGCCACAGCAGGGCGCGCCGGCGCGCAAGGGCCTGTTCAGGTGGTGGCATGGGGGTTCAACGGGTCGGCTGGTGTCCGAGGTCGGCGCTCAGTTGTTGGGCACAGCGCAGCAAGGCCGCGGCGGGCGCGCCGTTCCAGGCGGTGTCCAGCGTGGCCACCGAGCCGAGCAGCACCAGGCCCAGCGCCAGCCGACCCTGCGCGTCGAACACCGGTGCGCAGAATCCGCCCACCCCGGGCAACAGGCTGTGCACCACACGGCCCATCCCGCGCGCGCGGGTTTCGTCCAGCATGGCCTGCACGTCTTGCAGCGTCTGTGGCACGTCGGTCAGTGTGGTGCCGGTCTGCGGGAGTTTTTTCAGACGCGCGAGCTCTTCGCGGATCATGGGCGCGATGCGCAGCGCGTCACGCCCCTCGCTGCCCATGAAGGCGGCGAAGCAGCGCCCGGTGGCCGATGTCAGCAGCGGCATCACGTCGCCCAGCCGCAGGGTGACCGGCACCGTCTGTGGCGCTTCGGTCCAGTGCACCATGGTGGGCCCCTGGTTGCCCCAGACCGCGATGGCCAGTGTGTGGCCGGTGTCCTGCAGCAGGCCGACCACCCTCTCGCGCGCGAGCTTCACCGCGTCGATGCGGGACAGGCTGGCCAGGCCCAGGCGCAGCGCGGCGGGGCCGAGGTCGTACTGGGTGCTGACCGGGTCCTGCAGCACCAGGCCCATGCGTTGAAAACTCACCAGGTATCGGTGCGCCTTGGCCGCGCTCATGCCCGCCGCGGCGGCCAGATCGCGCAGCATCAGCGCGCCCGGCGCCCGAGACAAGGCATCGAGCAGCTCGAAACCGACCTCCACCGACTGGATACCGGCGCGCAGGGGTTCGCCCGCATCGGTCGGCTCGGTCGTGGCAGGCGCGGCAGGATGGTTGGCAACGGACATGGCTGTGAATGCGGGGTGGTGGGGCGATGCTGGCGGGCTGACGTTCCGGCAGATTTCAGCACACCGAACGGCTTTGAACTAGAATCCAGATCTTACGGATAGGTTAACTGATTTCACTATTCGTAATTGGTTCCATGCCTTTGCGGGCAGAATCCGAGCCTTCAACCCATTTTGCGGCAGCAGGAAACACGCATGAAACTCGCCACTTACAAAGACGGCTCGCGCGACGGACAACTGGTGGTGGTCTCACGCGATCTGAGCACGGCCCATTATGCGACTGGCATCGCCCACAAGATGCAGCAGGTGCTGGACGACTGGAACTTCCTCAGCCCCCAACTGCACGACCTCTACGTGACGCTGAACCAGGGCAAGGCGCGCCACGCGTTTCCGTTCGATCCCGCGCTGTGCATGGCGCCGCTGCCGCGCGCCTACCAGTGGGCCGACGGCTCGGCCTACATCAACCATGTGGAACTGGTGCGCGCCGCCCGCAGCAGCGAGGTGCCGGCCACGTTCTACACCGACCCGCTGATGTACCAGGGCGGCAGCGACGACTTCATCGGCCCTTGCGACGACGTGGTCGTGCCGAGCGAAGACTTCGGCATCGACTTCGAGGCCGAAATCGCCGTGGTCACGGGCGATGTGCCCATGGGTGCCACACCCGAACAGGCGCTGGACGGCGTGCGCCTGCTGATGCTGGTGAACGACGTGTCGCTGCGCAACCTGATCCCGGCCGAGCTGGCCAAGGGCTTCGGCTTCTTCCAGAGCAAGCCGGCCAGCGCTTTCAGCCCGGTGGCGGTCACGCCCGACGAGCTGGGCGACGCGTGGACCGGCGGCCGCGTGCACCTGACGCTGCAGAGCACCTGGAACGGCCGCAAGGTCGGCATGTGTGAGGCCGGCCCGGACATGACCTTCCACTTCGGCCAGCTGATCGCCCACGTTTGCAAGACGCGCAACGTGCGCGCCGGTTCCGTCATCGGCAGCGGCACGGTGAGCAACCGGGGTGTGGAGGTGGACGGCAAGAAAGAATGGCCCAAGGGCTACAGCTGCATCGCCGAAAAGCGCTGCATCGAAACCATCCTCGACGGCCAGCCGAGCACCGAGTTCATGAAATTCGGCGACACCATCCGCATCGAGATGAAGGGCCGGGACGGTCAGAGCATCTTTGGCGCGATCGATCAGAAAATCGCGCCGCTGCAGACCGCCTGACCGGGTGGCGCCGGGTGCGCGCCGAGCTCAGGTCCTCACCCGGCCGTCGCCGGTGAGCATGGAGAGTTCGACGAACTTGGACGCCACATGGTCGGTCGGGCTGAATGACACGCTGAACCCGCCCATGGACAGGTCCCGGATGCTTTCCAGGCCATCGATCAGGCTTTCGCGGGTGAGGCGACCGCTGGCCCGCCGCATGCCCTCGGCAAACAGCTTGGCGGCCATGAAACCTTCCATGCTGGAAAAGTTGGGCTGGACCTTTTTGCCGCCTTGTTCCACCGCCGCCAGGAACTCGCGCGTCACCTGGCGCGACGCGCTGTAGGGCGTGGGCACCACCTGCGACACCACCACCCCGGCGCCGTCTTTGCCCAGCTCGTCCGCCAGCGCCTGGGTGCCGACGAACGACACATTGAAAAACGTGCCCCCAAAACCGGCCTTGCGTGCGGCGCGGATGTAGGCGGCGCAAGAGGCATAGGCGCTCACCTGCACCACCGCGTCGGGCTGTGCCGCGTTGATGGTGGCGACCGCCTTGGCCACGTCCACCGAATTGCGCTCCACCGTGGCGGTGGCCACCGGTTGCAGCTGCTGCGCGGCGAGCGCGAGCGTCACGCCGTCAAGGCCCGCCTTGCCGTAGGCGTCGTTCTGGTGAAAAACCGCGATCTTCTTCAGGCCGAGGTTGGTCAGCTGCCGCACGATGAGCGCGGTTTCGTCGTTGTACGACGCGCGCATGTGAAAAGCCATGCGGTTGAACGGTTGGCGCAGACCCATGGCGCCGGTGAACGGCGCAAAGAACGGTGTTTGGGCTTTGGTGGCGAGTGGCAGCGCCGCCAGGCTGGTGGGCGTGCCGATGTAGCCGAACAGGGCGAACACGTCTTCGCCGAGCAGCTGGCGGGTGTTCTCAGCGCAGCGGTTGGGCTCGTAGCCGTCGTCCATCTGGCGGATCTCGACCCGCGTCGGGTTGGCGCCGCCCTGCGCATTCATGGCGTCAAAAAACAGCTTGGCACCGGCGTGGAACTGGATGCCCAGCTGGGCGGCCGCGCCCGACAGCGCGGCCGATTGGCCGAGCACGATGCGGTTGCCGGTCTGGGCACGGAGCACCGGGCTGCCGAGCAGCGAGGCGCCGGCCATCAGGCCGCCAAAAGCGCGCCGGGAGAGGCCGCGCTGGGAATGAGGGGTTGTCATGGGGGAGGAGGGGCTGATCGGACAGGGGATGGCCAGAGCCAACGACGAACCGTCCATGCTACCGACTGCGTCCCCTGCACGACCGTCGCTCGGCAGGCCAAAGGCACCGCCGGTCGCTCGGTGGTGCGCTCACTGCGCGTAGATGCGGTCCACCGAGGCAAACCCTTTGACCTCGATCGGGTTGCCAAAGGGATCGCAGAAGAACATGGTCCACTGCTCGCCTGGCTGGCCTGCAAAGCGCTGCTGCGGCGGCAACACAAAGTCCATCCCCGCCGACTCCAGCCTTGCGGCCAGGGCCTGCCATTCGGGCAACAACAGCACCAGCCCGAAGTGCGGCATGGGGACCAGGTGGTCGCCCACGCGCCCGGTGAGCGTGGTCTTGAACGGTTCGCCCAAGTGCAGCGAAATCTGGTGGCTGAAGAAATCGAAGTCGACCCAGGTGTCGGTGCTGCGGCCTTCCGCACAGCCCAGCACACTGCCGTAGAAGCGGCGCGCTTCAGCCAGATCGGTGACGTGGAACGCGAGGTGAAACAGGGCTCGCGCGGGCAGAGTGGAGGACTGAATGGACATCGCCACAGAATAACAAAAGCCCGCCGACGGGGGGGCCTGCGGGCTTTGCGTGGCCTTCTACCGCTGCGTCGGGTCGGCGGCTTTCTGATCGAACTTCACGAAATACTGCCGTGCCATTGCCACCAACTGGCCGTCGGTCGGGTGGTCGCTGCTGACCACGTCGACCACCGCCTTGTCCACCGCGTGCGCGTGGTGTTTGCAGTGGTCGCGGAATTCGTTCTTCGCATTGGCCGGGCCGGTCAGCAGCACCTCGGACACGCCGGCCAGCGCATCGGCCACCTGTTGGAAGAAATCCTTGTCGGGACCGACATGGCCGTGCTTGGGGGTGTGGTGGCTGCGCGCCTTGATGCGCTGGGCTTCGATGTGTTCCTTGTCGAACATCAGCACATGGGCCTGGCTGTGGTCCATCCAGACAACGGCGTGGAAGGTGGTCATTCGGGGGTCTCCTGGGAGGGTTGAAAAAATGAAAGCGTTCAGTAGCTGGCCGGGCGCACGCCGTCTTCGGCTTGTTCGAGTTTTTCCTGGCAGGCCACGCAGCGCAGGGCGGTCGGATTGGCGTGCAGGCGCGCGTTGGCGATCTGCACACCACAGTCGAGGCACAGGCCGTAACTGCCGTCGGCAATCCGCCTCAGCGCATCGTCGATCGCGACCAGTTCGGCCGACCCGCGCTCTTCCAGCGCGAACGCCAGATCGCGCTCGGCATCGGCCTGGGACCAGTCGTCGCTGGCGTTCTCACGCGCCTCGGCGGCCGATTCGGCACGTCCGATCTGGCCGCCCCGCTGGGCGCGAATCTGCGCCAGCAACTCGGCCCGCATCTGGTGCAACTGGTCGTTGAAGGTTTCGGAAATGTTCATGGTCATCGGATGCTCCTGGTCGCCGGGAGCCGACGGTGGCCGACCCCCTTTGAAGCTATCTTGCGCCGGTATCCGGTGCCGGTGTTTGACGCACGTCAACGGGGTATGCGAACGGGGAGGTGCCCGGGAAAACACCGCCCGTTCGCTTCGGTTTCGAGCCAACGGAAGGGGCAGAATTCCCCGTTGAAACCCTTCACCCCATTCGGGCTGCCTGCGCGCAGCCCCGCACCGGAGACCCGCATGACCCCCGTGGACTACAGCCGCTACCAGACCCTTGCCATCAGCCGCCGCGGACCGGCCGTCAACGGGGTGCCCTCGGTGCTCGACATCCAGATGCGCGCCGATGGTCCTGGTGGCAACGGCAAGCTGCCCACCGCTGGGCACGAAGGCCACTGGGAGCTGTCCGAGATCTGGCGCGACGTGGGCCGCGACGACACGGTGCGTTGCGCGGTGCTGCGCGGCAGCGGCATGGGTTTTTCGGGCGGCGGCGACCTGGCGCTGGTGCAGGACATGGCGACCGACTTCGAGGTCCGCACCCGGGTCTGGAAGGAAGCGCGCGACCTGGTCTACAACGTCATCAACTGCGACAAACCCATCGTCAGCGCGATGCACGGGCCGGCGGTGGGCGCGGGGCTGGTGGCTGGGCTGCTGGCCGACATTTCGATCGCCGCCAAGAGCGCCAAGATCGTCGATGGTCACACCCGCCTGGGTGTGGCGGCCGGTGACCACGCCGCCATCGTCTGGCCGCTGCTCTGCGGCCTGGCCAAGGCCAAGTACTACCTCATGCTGTGCGACCCGATCAGTGGCGAAGAGGCCGAGCGGATCGGTCTGGTGTCGCTCGCGGTGGACGACGCCCAGCTGCTCGACAAGGCCTACGAGGTGGCGGACCGCCTGGCCTCGGGCAGCCAGACCGCGATCCGCTGGACCAAGTACTCGCTCAACAACTGGTTGCGCCAGGCCGGACCCGCGTTCGACACCTCGCTGGCGCTTGAATTCATGGGGTTTGCCGGCCCCGATGTGCGCGAAGGTGTGGCATCCTTGCGGGAGCGTCGCGCACCCCGCTATGGCGTGGACCACTGAGCACAGCGACCCCGCCAGCAGACCCCAGAGCGACCCACCAGGAGACTCCCATGAGCGACACACCGGGCAGCGGTTTCGGCAAATACGTGCCGGGCTTCGAATTCCTGCAGAGCCTGGCGGGCCAGGCCGCGGGGGGCGTGGCCCAGGGCATCGGCAACAGCATCCCGCAGATGCCCAACCTGGGCAACTGGGTCGCGCCGACCTTCAACGTGGAAGACCTCGAAAAACGCATTGAGGAATTGAAGGCGGTGCACTTCTGGCTCGACCAGAACTCCAAGGCCCTGGGCGCCACCATCCAGGCGCTGGAGGTGCAGAAGATGACGCTGGCCACGCTGAAGAACATGAACTTCAGCCTGGGCGATGTGGCCAACGCGCTCAAGATCAAGGCCGCCGACGCGGTGGCCGGTTTCACCGGCGCTGCGCCCGCGCCCGCGCCCACGCAGTTTGCTGGTCTGGAGATTCCTCCGCGCACCTATGGCACGCCCGCTGCCCCCGAGCCCGAGACCGGAGAAGAGATCGAGGACGAAGAAGAGCCAGCGCCGGAGGCCGCCGCCGCTCCAGCCCCCAAGCCACGCAAGGCGCCAGCCCGCAAATCCGCAGCGCCTGCACCCGCCGGCGGCGTCGTGGACCCGTTGCAATGGTGGGGTGCGCTCTCGCAGCAGTTCCAGAACATCGCCGCCACCGCCATGAAGGACGTGGCCAAACAGTCTGCACTGGACACCACACGCCAGGTCGCCACCGGCCTGACCGAGCAGGCCGTGAAAACCGCCACCGGCATGGCCGGCAAGGCGGCCGGCAGCGTGGCGCGCAACGTGGGCAATGCCGTGGGCATGGGAAAAGCCGCAGCGCGCGCCGTGACGGGTGGCCAGAAGGCGCAGTCGAAGTCCGCGCCCCGGGCCGCCGCCCAAAAGGCCACCGCCCAGAAAGCGGGGGTCCGCAAAGCCTCTAAGCCCGAAGCTGCTCCTCGGCGCAATGCCGCAGCAGCGCCGCGGGCCAGCGCAGTGCAGCCCCTGTCGCCTGGCGACTGGACCTTGCCCACCGCGTTTTTCCCGGGCTTCCAGCCGGCGGCCGCCGCCGCAGCCAAGGCGCCTGCCGTTGCCCGCAAGGCGCCGGCCAAAAAGACGCCGGCCAAGAAGGCCGCTGCCGCCGGGTCGCGCAAGCGCGGACGCTGAACCGACCACCGGTGCACTGTTTGAACACCCTCCGCCTGGCATGAAGCGCTTTCTTTTTGCCCACGCCACCCACCCGCAATGGCGCATGGCCGCTGCGCTGGCCCTGGCCCAGTTGCGGGCGCAGATGGCTTTGCCGGGCCACGCCAGCGCGCCCTCGCTGGGCATGCTCTACATCACCGACCACTATGCCCACCAGGCGCAAGACATCCTGGAATGCTTCAGCGCCGAGTTGCCCGAAGTGACCGACTGGGTGGGCACGGTCGGCGTGGGCATCGCGGCCACCAATGTGGAGTACATCGACGAGCCCGCGCTGGCTGTGATGCTGTGCGACCTGACCCCTGACCAGTACCGGGTGTTCAGCGGTGTGGCGCCGCTGGCGGCCAGTGCCGGCCCGGGGGGATTCGTGCCGCACACGGCGCTGGTGCACGCCGATGCCGGCACGCCCGACCTGGCCGACCTGATCGTGGAGGTGGCCGACCGCACCACCACCGGTTATGTGTTCGGTGGGCTCGCTGGTAGTCGGGCGGCCAGCGTGCAGTTCGCGGCCAGCAGCGCCGGTCATCTGCAGGGCCAGGGTGCGGCCAGTGGCGTGTTCCTGGGCGGGTTGAGCGGCGTGGCCTTCGGGCCCGGGGTGGAGATCGTCTCCCGCGTCACCCAGGGCGCGCAGCCGGTGGACCGTGAGCGCGTCATCACCGCTGTCGACGGCAACCTGGTGCTGGCGCTCGACGGCGAGCCCGCGCTGGATGTGCTGCTGCGCGAGTTCGAGCTCTCGCTCGACCGGCCGCGCGAGGCGATCGAACGATTGCGCTCCACCCTGGTGGGCCTGACCGACCCGCAGCACCTGCCCGCTGATGCCGCACGCCAGCGGCACACCCGCGGCCAGTTCGGCGCGGACGTGACGGTGCGGCATGTCATTGGCCTGGACCCCAGCCGCCGCGGCATCGCGGTGGCCGCCCGTCCACAACCCGGCGCCCGGCTCGCGTTTTGCGAGCGCCATGCGAACGCGGCGCGCGCCGACCTCATGCGCGTGTGCAGCGAAATCCGCGAAGAGCTGGAGTCCGAAACCATGGGCATGGGAGAGGGGTTCGGACTGCCCGAGGCACCTCCCGTGCCCGCGCGCCGCATCGCCGGGGCGGTGTACGTCAGCTGCTCCGGGCGCGGCGGCCTGCATTTTGGCGCCCCCAGCGCCGAACTGCAGATCGTGCGCCGGGCCTTGGGCGATGTGCCGCTGGTGGGCTTTTTTGCCGGCGGTGAAATCGCGCACCGGCAACTCTACGGCTACACCGGCGTGCTCACCGTGTTCACCACCCCGGGCGATTGATCGCTCGGGTGGCGGCCGGTCGGCCGCCCGGCATCAGGCCTTCGCCGCCTGCCGGGCGCGGGCCCGCTCCAGCGAACGGTTGGCGTCCAGGATGTGCAGGCCGTACATGTCGGCAAACTCGTTGATCGGTTTGCCACTGGCTTCAAAGGTGCGCAACAGGGCGTCTTCGCGCGCGGCGCGGGCGCTGGCCTCGGCCAAGGCGTCGCGGGTGAGCTGGTTCACTTCTTCGTCGCGGCCCAGCACACGCTGGGTGTAGTCGTCGGGCGACAGGCCAGAGGCCTCAAACGCCTTGAGGATGCGCTGGCGCAACTTGGGGCGCAGGTCTTCGCGGCTGCGTGCGCCGCGTCGGCGAAACACTTCGATCAGTGCATGGTGCACTTGCTCGGGCGTGAGCGCTTCCACCGGCTGGCCACTCAGGTCGTGCCGCGGCAGGCCCGAGGCCACCACCGTGAGGTAGCGCGACGAGCGCGCGTGCAGCCCCAGTGCGGTCTTCAGGCCGTCTTTGTCCAGCACCCCGGGATGCGCCGCCAGCAGGTCTTCATAGATGCCGCGTTTGAGCGGCAACAAGGACTCGCCAAACAGCGCCGGGTACAGCGCGGCCAACTGGTCCAGCACCGGGTGCTGGCGCGCGGCAGCGGGCGCGGCGCCGGTGGGGCGCTGGGTGCTGGCCGGGCGTTGTGGGCGGTTGCCGCCGTTGCGGCCACGTCCACCACCGTTGCGGCCCTCACCGCGCCGGGGCGGGCGGGCGGCGTCGGCCGCAGCGGGGCTGGCAGCGGGTGCGGAAGCGGCGTTGTCGGGCGTGTCGTGGTCGGCAGAGGCGTTCATGGCGGAGCAAAGATGGAGCCACCCGGGAGCCGGGCAGGCCCGACATCATGCCAGCCCGACCAATACCGTCTCGCAACGAGCGAGGAGCGGCCTGCCGGTCGCTGTGTTCAAGCCTGGTGCCCGCTGGTCGATACCCTGAACACGGCCCGGTACCCGACCCGGCCATCGAATCCCCATGAACCGAGAGCCGCTCGACCACTACCGCACCCTCTACGTGCAGCCCGACGCACCGCCCGAGGTGATCAAGGCCGCCTGGCGCGCGCTCATGAGTGCGCGGCGCGTCCACCCCGATCTTGGCGGCGACCACGACACCGCCGTGCGCTTGAACGCTGCCTACGAGGTGCTGGGCGACCCGGTGCGGCGCGCGGCCTACGACCACCGGCCACAGGGGTCGGCAGGCGCCGCGCACCAGGACGATCCGTCCGCTGGCCACGGTGCCACCCCGCAGCGTTCGGGCGCCGGTGGCGCAGCCCAAAGCGTCGCCACCGTTTGCCCTTTCTGCCAGCGGCCCCATGCGGGTGCGCTGCGGCGCGACAGCCGCTGCATCGGATGCCACAGCCCGCTGGCACCCCTGCCGGAACCCCTGTCGCGCACCCGCACGCGCGATGAACACCAGGGTCGCCGGCGCGATCCGCGCTTCGCCCGCGACGCGATCGTTCAGCTCTGGCTGCCGGGCGAGCAACGCGCCCGATCCGCCCGACTCCAGGACCTGTCTTTTTCCGGGCTGCAATTGCACGCGGCCGAGCCACTGCCGGGTGGCCAGGTGGTGCGTGTGGTGGCACCGTGGTTCGACGCCTTGTTCGCCGTGGTGGGCAGTCGGCGCCTGCGCAGCGGTCACGCCCTGCATGGGCGGCTGCTGACCCTGCTGATGCAGCAGCAGGCGCGTGGTGTGTATGTGAACTCTCGGGCGTGAGCCCGCGACACCACCGTTCCCGCCCAGGCCATGACCGGGATCGATGGCCGGTACAGAACCGGTCACAATGCCGCGAACCCAACCGACCTGGAAGTGACCCCATGAGCAAGACCTTGCGACTGTCTGAAAAGTGGTTCCACCGCGGCCTGTGGCTGGTGGCATTTCTGTTCGCCTGGTTCCTGACCGGCCTGGGCAGCACCATCGTGGGCGATCTGCCGCAGGTCGAGCAGACCCGTTCGCTGGAAGACTTCATGGACCCGCAGCGCACGCCCGAGTTGAAGGCGTCCATCAAGACCGCCGAGCGTTCCGCCGAAGAGGCCCAGGCTGCGCTGGAACAGGCGCAGCTCAAGCTGCAGACCGCTCGGGCCGACAACCGCGCCGCGCGCGAGACCTTCGACAACTGGCTGGCCACGCGCAGCGTCACGCAGCGTGCCGAGCAAGACGAGCAGGTGCTGCAGCGCACGCGCGAGCTGGACGAACTTCGCCAGCGCGAACGCGATGCCTTCGCCTTGGTGGAAAAGCAGCAGCAGGTGGCGCTGGACGCGCGCCAGGCGCAGCAGCGTGCGCAGTCCGAACTGCGCACCTTGGAGGACGCGGCGCGCGACACGTATGTGGAATCCCAGCGCGCGCAGGAGCTCCGGGTCTTCATTTACCGAGTGGCGCTCACGCTGCCCCTGCTGGCGCTGGCGGGCTACCTGTTCAAGAAGCACCGCAAGGGATCGTCGTGGCCGTTTGTGTGGGGCTTCATCTTTTTCGCGCTGTTCGCCTTCTTTGTCGAGCTGGTGCCCTACCTGCCCAGCTATGGCGGCTATGTGCGCTACATCGTGGGCATCGTGCTCACGGTGATCGGCGGCCGCTATGCGATCCAGGCGCTGCAGCGGTATCTGGAGCGGCAGAAACTGGCGGAAGCGCAGCCGGCCCAGACGCGCCAGCGCGAGATGGACTATGACCAGGCGCAGGCGCGGATGACCAAGAACATTTGTCCCGGTTGCGAGCGCACGGTGGACATGAAGGACGGCAAGACCGACTTCTGCCCGCACTGTGGCCTGTGCCTGTTTGACCACTGCGGCCACTGCAAGACGCGCAAGAACGCGTTTGCGCGCTACTGCTTTTCGTGTGGCACGTCGGCCGAATCGCTGCAACAGCGGCCAGAAGCTGCTTCGGCCAGCCCAGCCTGAGTGTCAGGGGCTGGCGGGGCGCCGTTCCTCGCGCACCAGCCGCACCATGGCCCACAAACCGAGTGCCGGGCCCACCGCCAGCCAGGGCAGCAGGGCGCCCAGGCTCACCGTTTCTGCGAGCGAGACGAACAGCAGGATGCTCACGATGGAGATGCCGAAACCGATGCTGTTGGTGAGCGTGAGCACGCTGCCCACGGCCTGCGGAGGCGCGTTGCGCGCGGTGAGGGTGGAAAACTGCGGCGAGTCGCCCGAGACGGTGATGCCCCAGAGCAGCAGCCAGCCGTAGAACAGCGGCGCCGGCGCGTCGATGGCCAACGGCGTGGCCAGGCAGCACAACCCGCTGATGCCCAGCTGCAGCGTGGCCACGCGCGCGCTGCCCCAGCGCAGCGCCACCCAGCCGCCGCCGGCGCAGCCCAGCGCGCCCGCGCCCAGCACCCAGAACGCCGCCCACGACACATCGGTGCCGCTCAGGCGCGTGGCCAGCACCAGCGGCACCATCACCCACACGGTGTACAGCTCCCACATGTGACCAAAGTAGCCCAGCACCGAGGCGCGCACGCGGCCATCCGTCCACACCGTGGCCAGCGCCCGCCATTGCAGGGTGGTGACCCGGGCCTGGGCGTGGGGCGGGTCGCTGGTGCCCCAGTACAGCAGCAGCCCGCCGGCGGCAGCGAGCGCCGCCACACCGAGCATGAGCGTGGGCCAGGGCAGGCTGCCGCTGAGCGCGCGCAGCGCGTGCGCACTGGCCGAGCCGAGCACCAGTGCGCCGATCAGTAGGCCGAGCGCCGCGCCCAGGCCCTTGGTGTACCACTGCGCGGCGATCTTCATACCCACCGGGTAGATGCCGGCCAGGAACACGCCGGTGAGGAAGCGCCACACGAGCAGCGCTTCGTAGTGCGTGACCATGGCCCAGGCGCCGACGGTGCAGCCCGCACCCGCCAGCGCGCAGAACAGGAACACCCGGCGCGGTGCAAAGCGGTCGGCGATGGCCAGCAGCGCAAACACCAGCGTGCCGACGATGAAGCCGAACTGCAGCGCCGAGGTGAGTGGCCCCACGGCGCTGGCCGGCCAGCCGAGTTCCCGCTGCAGGTCGGGCATGACGGCGTTGACCGCGAACCACAGCGAGGTGCCGGCGAACTGGGCGAGCACCAGCACGGGCAGGATGTGGCGGGGCACAGCGGCTGTCGTCATGGCTGCACTGTAAAGGGCTCGGCACCACAAGCCTTGTCGCCGGGCTGACCCGTGGCGCAGGTTGTGGTCTGCCGCTCGACCACTGGATCAGCTTTACGGTTCTTCGCACGCGGTTCGACATTTCTTCACCCAGGGTCGACACGATGGCGCCACCAGCATGTGCTGGGGCCAAGAGGATCTGTATGAGGACTTTGTCGTTGAACGCCGTGTCTGTCTCTCCCGCCGCGCGCCGTGGCCTGGTGGCGCTGGGTCTGGCCAGCGCGGTGGCCACGCTGGCGGGCTGCTACGTGGTGCCGATCGACCCGCGCACCGGTCAGCCAGCGTCTTTGCCAAGCGGAGCGCCGGTGGTGACGGCGCCCGCGCCTGCGCCTGCGTTGCCGCTCACCTTTCCCGCCCGGCTCTACCCGGCCAACCCGCAGGCCAGCGGCTACGGCGTGATCAACGCCACGGTGACCAACGACCTGCAGGGTCGTGGCAGTTTCAACGCGAACATCAACGGTGAGAGTTTTGTGGGCGAGGCCACGCGCAAGGCGGGTTCGTCACGCGAAGGCCTGGCCAGCGGCGCGGGCAACCGTGGCGGTTACCTGAGCTGCCAGTACACGATGAACTCGGCCACCCTGGGCACCGGCACCTGCCGCCTGAACAACGGCGCGGTGTTCGCCATGCATGTGGGGAATTGACCCCCACGCTCCACCGCTGCGCGGGTCGCTGCCCCCCAAGGGGGCTGACCTTGCTCGGGGCGGCCCTTCGCTGCGGTCGTTGAGCCTCCACAGTCGCTCACTGCGTGTGCTCCTTGCCCCCAAGGGGGCTGACCTTGCTCGGGGCGGCCCTTCGCTGCGGTCTTTGAGCCTCCACAGTCGCTCACTGCGTGTGCTCCTTGCCCCCCAAGGGGGCTGATCCGCCTTGGGGCTGCCCGTCGGCGGATCGCCGGTCTCTCCGATCAGTCGTTTGCGCGCAGAGCGACTTCCGTCTCCACCGCCGCCCGCCCGGACTTGAGGTGGCCCACATACAGCAGCGCCTGTTCGGTGCGGACCGAGGGCACGTCGCCTGCTCGCATGTACAGCAGGTCGGCCGGGCTGACCAGCAGCGGGTCGGCGCTGGTGAGTGGCAACCTGGCTTGCTGGTAGGCCGCCAGCACGAACTGCGA
>JALOSH010000203.1 GCA_025458545.1 Hydrogenophaga sp. | reverse complement strand
CAGCGAGGCGTCCACATCGAGCGGCGATGCCTGGAGCCCGGTCATGGTCTCGATGCGCCGGATGGCGGCGCTCACCAGGTCGGCACCCAGCATGTCTTCCAGGGGCCAACGCGTTTTCAGGCTGTCGGCGGTGCCCGCCTCCAGGCTGGCGATGCGCTGACTCAGAGCACGCGTTTCGTCGCGGACCACGCCCATGAAGCGTTCGCGCATCGGCGCTTCGATGTCGGGGAAGTCCAGCATGTCGATGGCCGCCTGCATGTTGGCCAGCGCAGCGCGGCTGCCTTCGGTCAGGCTGTGCAAGACCTGGTCGCGCGCCGATTCGGCCTCGAAATCGCGGGTGATGTTGTCGAGCATGAGCACGAACCCGGACAGTTCGACCGGCGGATCGCTGCTCGCGCCCGGTGCCTGGGCGGCGCGCACCGGCGCCATCTGCACCCGCAGCAACTGGCCAGCGGGTGTGGTCGTCACGAACTGGGCCGAAGGCTGCGCCGCGCCGCGCTGCATGCGCTGCTGGATGTTCTCCAGCGCGTGCATCACCAGCTTGCGGTCGAACACGCTGTAGATCGACCGACCCAGGCCGATCAGCTCGGCACCGCCGGCCACACCGGGCGCCTGCGACAGCGCCCTGAACTGCATGCGCGCCCGGTTGTTGTACAGCAGCACGCGCCCGTCCAGGTTGCAGACGACCACGCTTTGGGTGAGCTCGGACATCAGCGCAGCCAGGCGCGATTTTTCCTGCTCAATACCTTGTGCCGCCTCGCGCACCTTGGTGTCCATCTCGCGCCGCAGGTCCTCGCGCTGGGCCACCAGCTGGTTCATCAGACCCACCAGCACCTTGGTCTCGGTGTTGCCCTTGGGCGTGAGCGCCCGGACCACGTCGGTGCGCAGCAGCACCTGCGCCTCTTCGGCCAGCTGCACCGACGGCGTGACCCAGTGGTCGAACCAGCGCTTGAGTGCCCAGCCGATGACGGCCATGCCCGCGGCCCAGGTCAGCCCGATGAGTCCCAGCCGGTCGCCCACCGTCTGCAGCACCGCCCGGCGCTCCTCGAGGTCCATGGCGGAAGCGATCAGCCCGAGGGTGACGGCCAGCCAAGCCAAGGAGGCAACCGCCGCCGCCGCCAGCAGCCACCAGAGGCGCGGATCGGTTTTCTGCTGCGCGCTCATGGCGCCGCCCCTGGCGCTCCTTCGAGCAGATCCTTGACCTTCTGCACCAGTTCTTTGGTCGAGAACGGCTTGGTCATGTAGGCGTTGGCACCCAGCGCCAGGCCCTTGGCGATGTCGGTGTCGCGCCCTTTGGCGGTCAGCATCACGATCAGGGTGTGCTGGATCGCCTCGTCGGCGCGCACCTCGTGGCAGACGTCGAACCCGGTCTTGATCGGCATCATCACGTCCAGCAGCACCAGCGCCGGGCGCTCGCGCCGGATCGCGTCGATGGCTTCCTGGCCGTCGCGCGCCAGCACCACCTGGTGGCCTTCGCGCTTCATCAGGAATTCGAGCGAAATCAGGATGTTGGGCTCGTCGTCGGCGATCAGGATCTTCTGCGGGTTCATGGGCTGTGTCTCCTCTGTCTGTTGTGTTCAGTGCGCCTGGTTGCCCACACGGCGCGGCAATGCGAAGCCGAAACAGGCCCCCTGGCCGGGCGCCGAGCGCAGCCACATCCGGCCACCAAAGTGCTCCACGATCTGACGGCTGATCGGCAAACCGAGTCCGGTTCCACCCGGGCGGTAATGGTCATCGCCGCTGACCTGGCGGAACTTCTCAAAGACGCGCTCCTGCTGTTCGATCGGGATGCCTGGGCCGTTGTCCTGGACCTGCACCTCGACGCCGTCGGCCTTTTCGCGCAGAGACAGCTGCACCTGGCCACCCTCGCGCGGCGCGTACTTGGCCGCGTTGGACAGCAGGTTGAGCACCACCTGGGTGATGCGGTCCGCGTCCGCCTGCAGCGGCGCCACCCGGGGCGGCAGATCGAGTTGCAGCACGATGCCGCGTTCGCGGAACACCTCGGCCATGCTGCCTGCTGCCTGTTCGAGCAACTCGCGCATGTCCACCGCCGTGTTGTGCCACTCGGCATGCCCGGCCTCGATCTTGGCCATGTCCAGCACCTGGTTCACCAGCCGACTCAGGCGCTCGGCCTCGGCCACGATGATGCCCAGGAACTGCTGTCTCTGTGAGGTCTCCATGGTGTCATCGTCGCGCATCATTTCCGACAGGGCCCTGATCGATGTCAAAGGCGTGCGCAGCTCGTGTGTCACCGAGGACATGAAGTCGTCCTTGAGCCGGTCCAGGCTCTTGAGTTGTTCGTTGGCCTGGCGCAGTTCGCCGGTGGCGCGCTCCAGCGACTGCGATTTTTCTTCCAGCGCGTGCGAATAGGCGCGCAACTGCGACGCTTCGTCCAGGATGCGCATCACATCGTCCAGGTCCAGCGCTTCCTCTTCCACCGCCGAAGCCACCATCACCCGCGCCGACGCGCTGCCGATCGCGCCGGCCAGCTGGGTTTCGACGAACTGCACCAGCTGCGCATCGGCCGGGATGTCCTCCACCGAGGGCACGCCGCGCTCGACGGCATAGGCATCGAACAGGCGCCAGGCACGTTCCACCCCCAGGAACCGGCCCACCAGGGCCTGCAATTCGTGCACCTGCGCCCTGCCCTGCCAGAACACCGGGCGGGCGCCTGCGGTGCGATGGAACACATCCACAAACAGCAGCGCCTGGCTGGTCTCCGCCGCCGAAGGCACCCGCCAGAGCGAGACACCCACGTAAGCGCCGATGTTCATCAGCAGGCTCCAGAACAACGAATGCGTGAGGTTGTCCAGCCCCTGCAAGCCCAGAAAGGCCTCGGGCTTGAGCCAGGCCCAGCCGAACAGGCCCTGGTGCAAGAAGTCGTCGGGCAGCCAGCCCGACTTGGCCAGCGAAGGCAGCATGAGCGTGTAGGCCCAGAACACAAAGCCCAGCAACAGGCCGGCGAACGCGCCACGCTGGGTGCCGCCCTTCCAGTACATACCGCCCAGCAACGCGGGCGCGAACTGCGCCACCGCTGCAAAGCTGATGAGCCCGATGCTCACCAGCGCATAGGCTTCTCCCGCCAGGTGAAAGTACAGGTAGCCCAGCAGCAGGATGGCCAGGATCGCCAGCCGGCGGATCAGCAACAGCAGGCGGGTGAGGTCGCCCGCGGCCCGGGCACCGAAACGCCGTGTGCGCAACAGCAGCGGCATCACCAGGTCGTTACAGACCATGGTGGACACCGCGATGGCTTCCACGATCACCATGCCGGTGGCGGCCGACAGACCGCCCACAAACGCAAACAGCGCGAGCGTGGTGAGACCTTCGGCCAGCGGCAGCGACAGCACGAACACCTCGGCGTTCATGCGGCCAGGGCCAAAGTACAGCAGGCCGCCGATGGCGATGGGCAACACGAACAGGTTGATGAGCAACAGGTACAGCGGGAACACCCAGACCGCACGCCGCAGGTGGGACTCGTCCACGTTCTCCACCACCATCACCTGAAACTGGCGCGGCAGAAAGATCACCGACAGCATGGCGAGCAGGGTCAACCCCAGCCACTGCGCATGGGCAAACGGCTGGCCTTGATCGAACTGCAGCAAGGGCCGGATCGCCTCGCTCGCGTAGGCCCGGTCAAACAGATCGCCCAGCCCGTTGAACAGACAGTAGGTGACGAACAGTCCGACCGCCAGAAAGGCCAGCAGCTTGACCACGGACTCGAAAGCGATGGCCGCGACCATGCCCTCGTGGCGCTCGGTGCTGTCCAGGTGCCGCGCGCCGAAGACGATGGTGAAGCCGGCCAGCGCCAGCGCCACATACAGCGTGCTGTCGCTCCACCACTGGGTGGCGTGCGGCGCCACCGCACCCAGGGGCGAGGTCAGCACCGCGTAGCCGATGGCAATGCCTTTGAGCTGCAGCGCGATATAAGGCACGATGCCCACCACGGTGATCAGCGTCACCAGCCCGGCCAGCAATGGGCTCTTGCCGTAGCGGCTGGCAATGAAGTCGGCAATCGAGGTGATGCGGTAGGTGCGCGCGATGCGGATCATCTTGCGCACCACCATCCAGGCCAGGATCATGGCCAGCATCGGGCCCAGGTAGATCGGCAGGAACCACACGCCCGAGGTGGAAGCCCGGCCCACACTGCCAAAGTAGGTCCAGGCGGTGCAGTACACCGCCATCGACATCGCATACACCCAGGCATTGCCGATCACCGAGCGGCCTTGCGCGGCACGCCAGTCGGCCCAGTGGGCAATCGCAAACAGCAACAGCAGGTACGCGAAAGAGACGCCTATGACGAGCGGGGCAGGAATCATCGGACCGGTCTCGTGCTCATGGGTCGGTGGATTGGGGAGCGCGTGGGCCGCGCTCGACCACCCAAGCCAGCACCGCGATCAGCAGTGCCCAGATCAAGAAAAGGGCCGCCGGAAACAGCGGCAGACCCAGGACGCGCGCGTCGTGGTCCCAGAGGGCGAGCAGCGGGAAGTTCAACAGCGCCAGCGCCGCGGCGAACAGCGCCACGAGGCGTTGTGTGACCAGGCCTTCGAACATGCGTGTCTCCTCTTTCAGCGGGCGTGGTGCGTGGCCAGGCCCTCCCGACCCATTGTGCCCCAGGCACTGACCGCCACCTGACGAACACAGCAGGCGAAAAAAAGGCGGCCGAGGCCGCCTTGATGGGACCCCGCCGGAGCGGACCTCAGCGGGCAGCCAGCAGTTGCCAGGTGTCCACCACCGAGTCCGGGTTCAGTGAAATCGAGCTGATGCCTTCGGCCTGCAGCCACTGGGCAAAGTCCGGGTGGTCGCTGGGGCCCTGGCCGCAGATGCCGACGTACTTGCCCTCGGCCTTGCAGGCACCGATGGCCATGCTGAGCAAGGCCTTGACCGCCGG
>JALOSH010000202.1 GCA_025458545.1 Hydrogenophaga sp. | reverse complement strand
TTGCCGCCAAAGAGGTAGGAGTTGCTCTTGTAGGCGACGTATACGTTACCGCCGTTGGACGAGGAATCGCTCATGAATCCGCTGACCTCCGTTTCCCTTGGGGAAACATTAGCTGGTTAAGAAACCTTCCGCGACACGGCTGAACCGTTTGGCGGATGCGACAGTGACTGGGAAGGACCGACTGCAACCCGTGATTGTGCCATCAAGGGTCGCTGGATAGGGAAAAGATTTCGCCACCGTGCGGCTGGCTCACCTTCCAGCCGATCAAGTGTTGCGCCGGAGCAATCGCCGCAAAGGCGACTGACTGCTCAGGACACGACTCGGGGCGACAGCCGTTCGGAAGCCGGGACAGCGGTCGGCTCGTCCATCTCGATGGCGATCTGCGTGCAGACGGTGCGGCACAGCTTGACGGCCTTCTCACTTTGCACACGGTAGATCACCTGCGTGCCTTCCTTGCGCTTGGCCAGCACACCGGCCCGGTACAGAAGGTTCAGATGCTGGGACAGGTTGGGCTGGGTGGTATCGATTTCCTGCAAGAGCTGCGAGACCGATTTCTCCTTGTCGCACAGCGCACTGAGGATGCGCAGGCGCATGGGCGTGGCCAGCACCCCGAACAGCTCTGCCGCGAGTTCAAAAACCCTGACGTTGTCGACCGCGCCGTCGGAGTCGATGATTTTGTCCATGATTGACCACGCCTTAGCAATATAAGCATGCATCATACTTACAAATACCCAGGGGCGCCAGCCAGGACACGGGCGGCGCTCGCGGTTCGAGGCTGCCCCGCGGCCGGGGGGCGGCCTCGGTCGCCGGTCATCAGCGAGGGGTGACCAGGTCCTTGACCTGTTGCAGGGCCGCCGGATCCTCCATGGTTGTGAGGTCTCCTGGGTCGCGGCCCTCACAGACCGCCTGGATGGCGCGGCGCAGCAGTTTGCCCGAACGCGTCTTGGGGAGCACGGAAACGAACCGGACCCGCGCAGGGCGTGCAACGGCACCCAACTGATCGTCCACCACCTTCATGATTTCGCCTTCCAGCTTGAGCGCATCGGTGTCCGAGGCCGCCTTGGAAGGGTCCTTGAGCACGGCGAAGGCCACCGCCACCTGCCCCTTGAGCTGGTCGGCGACGCCCACCACCGCCACCTCGGCCACGTTCGGATGGCTGGAAATGCTCTCCTCGATCTCGCGGGTGCCCAGGCGGTGGCCAGCCACGTTGATCACGTCATCGGTGCGGCCGAGGATGAAGTAGTAACCGTCCGCATCGCGGATCCCCCAGTCGAAGGTGGAGTACATGACCTTCTGGTGGATGCTGGACCAGTAGGTCTTGACGTAGCGCTCGTCATCGCCCCACACCGTCTGCAGGCAACCGGGGGGCAGTGGACCGTTGACCGCAATCACGCCTTTTTTGCCAGGCTCGAGAATCTCCTCGCCGGTGGTCTCGTCGATGAGACGCACGTCATAGCCATACACCGCTTTTCCGGGCGATCCGAACTTGGTGGGCGCCTTCTCGATGCCATTGCAGATGGCCATGATCGGCCAGCCGGTCTCGGTCTGCCAGTAGTTGTCGATGATAGGCTTGTTGATGGCGCCGGCAATCCAGGTGGCTGTCGGCTCATCCAGCGGCTCGCCGGCCAGGAACAACGCCTTCAGGCTGGACAAGTCGTACTTGCTCAGATAGGCAGGGTCCTGCTTCTTGAGCACGCGGGCCGCGGTGGGCGCCGAGAACATGACCGACACCTTGTACTTCTCCACCAGGCTCCACCAGACGCCGGCGTCGGGGCGGATCGGCAGGCCTTCGTACATGATGGTCGCCATGCCGTTGATGAGCGGGCCATAAATGATGTAGCTGTGGCCCACCACCCAGCCGATGTCGGAGGTGGAGAAATAGGTCTCGCCCGGCTCGCCCATGTAGATGTGCTTCATGGACGCTGCCAGCGCCACCGCGTACCCTGCGGTATCGCGCTGCACGCCCTTGGGCTTGCCCGTGGTACCGCTGGTGTAAAGAATGTAGCTCGGGTGTGTGCTGTCGACCCATTCGCACGGGACTTGCGCATCCATCACCTGGGCGCGCTCGGAAGCGTAGTCCACGTCGCGACCCGCCACCGGCGCCAGGTCGGCCAGACCGCGATTGACCATCAACACCCTGGCCGGCTTGTGCGACGAGAGGTTGATCGCCTCATCCAGCAAATGTTTGTAGGGCACCACCTTGCCGCCACGCATGCCGGCGTCGGCACTGATGATCGCCGTGGGTTTGGCGTCTTCAATGCGGCTGGCCAGCGAATGGCTGGCAAACCCGCCAAACACCACCGAGTGGATGGCCCCGATGCGGGCGCAGGCCAGCATGGCAAAACAGGCCTCGGCGATCATCGGCATGTAGATCAGAACCCGATCGCCCTTGGTGACACCCAGGCGCTGGAGAATCGCGGCCATCCGGTTCACTTCGGCATGCAGTTCCCGAAAGCTGTACGCCTTTTCGGTGTCCGTCTCGGTCGAGACAAAGACCAGGGCATTCTGGTCCGGCCGCGTCGTGAGATGACGGTCCACAGCGTTGTGACACAGGTTGGTCTGTCCACCCACATACCATTTGGCGAACGGCGGATTGCTGTAGTCGCACACCTGGTCGAAGGGCCGGTGCCAGTCGATCAGCTGCGCCTGTTCACGCCAGAAGCCGTCGCGATCTTCAATGGAACGGCGGTGGAATGCGGCGTAGCCGGAAGCGTGACTCATGAGTGTCTCCTGATGGAAAAAGGCGCCCCGGTGACCAACCCGGGGCTCGCCACCAATCTGAATTCATAATTATGAATGCCAGACTTTCGTCACGCTGACATCCGCACCTGTCGCCCACAGGCCCTGCGATCTATTTGATCAGCGCCTGAACGGCACGAAATGCGGGATGCTCAGCCGTTCTGAGCCACTCAAACGCCACCATCTCGGTGGTGACCAGCTCGGCTCCGGCGGCAGCCAAACGGTCAAAAGCCGCGTCCCGGTTGCGCTCCGTGCGCGAGCTGCAGGCGTCTGTGACCACCCAGACATCGAATTCCTGCTCGATGAGCTCAAGCGCCGTCTGCAGCAGACAGACATGCGCCTCGCACCCGGCCACCACCAGTGTGGCCCGTTCGGGTGCAGCGGCGGCCGGCTTCTGCAGGTGCCTGGGCAGGCTGCGCGCATTGCCGGACGCAGGCCGAGCGGGCGGACGCAGCCAGTCGGCGAGCCCGTCGGCCACGGCACTGAAATGCATCTTGGCCAGTGTTTTCTGGCACAGCTGTCGCAAGGACGGGTCGTTGGGACCCAGCTTCTGGGGATTCTGTTCGGTGCCCCAAACCGGCACCTTGAGCTCATCGGCCATGCGCGCCAGCCTCAGCGCGTTGGCCAGCACCTGCGGGCCTTCATGGATGACGGGCATCAGGCGGGACTGGTAGTCCACCAGCACCAACTGGGAATCCTGGGCATCGAGCAACATAGCGGTATTGAGTGGATCCTGAGATGCACCGATTCTCTCAGTTCCACGTCCTGGCACAGCCTTTGTCCATCGGAGCTTGGAAGACCGACGGTCGGGCTCGCGATATTGCAGGAAAATCAAGGGCTTGTACACGCAAGCTGCATTGACTTCTGCAGACGCCGCGTCTAAGCTCCAGCCCCATGAGAATCTGGCCAGCCGCCATCTTGCTGAGTCTTGCCTGTCAGGCACAGGCCAACCCGGTCGATGGCTCCCACGAGAGCATGGACGACCTGCTGGTCAGCAAGGGCTTGGCCAGCCGCATCCAGGTACAGGTGGCCGAAACCCGTGATGCGGTGGGTGAGGCTGCGTCCAGCCTGGTGGTGGCCGCCATGGGCTTCCTGGGCGTCCCGTATCGCTACGGTGGCAACTCGGCCGAGGGTGGTCTCGATTGCAGCGGCTTTGTACGCGTGGTCTTCGAACAGTCGGTCGGCCGGATCCTTCCGCGGCGCGCGGCCGATCAGGCCGCTGCAACCCAGTCGATTGAACGCCGGGAACTGCGCCCCGGCGATCTGGTGTTCTTCAACACCATGCGGCGGGCCTTCAGCCATGTCGGCATCTATGTGGGCGAGGGTCGGTTCATCCATGCGCCCAGGCCGGGTGCCCAGGTGCGTGTGGAAGACATGCGCACCGCCTACTGGAACGCGCGCTTCAATGGTGCCAGGCGTGTCCTCAACGAAGGGGCTCCGGCCAGCCAGTGATCGGTCGGGTCTGACCTGCCCGAACACGTCCCGAGGCCACCACCGTCCCGCTTGCGGGACCTTCACTCCCCGAGCCCCGCACGGTTTCCCGTCCGGGGCTTTGGTTTCGTGCAGGCGCTGAAGCGGCTTACTTCCTCGACGGCGGCAAGTCCGTACACGACCCGTGCGCCACTTCCGCCGCCATGCCGATGCTCTCGCCCAGCGTGGGGTGGGGGTGGATGGTCTTGCCGATGTCCACCGCATCGGCGCCCATCTCGATGGCCAGCGCGATCTCGCCGATCATGTCGCCCGCGTGGGTGCCCACGATGCCGCCGCCGAGGATCTTGCCGTGACCATGCGCCTCGGGCGAGTCGTCGAACAGCAGCTTGGTGAAGCCTTCGTCGCGGCCGTTGGCGATGGCGCGGCCAGAGGCGGTCCAGGGGAACAGGCCCTTCTTGACCTTGATGCCTTGCGCCTTGGCCTGGTCCTCGGTCAGGCCCACCCAGGCCACCTCGGGGTCGGTGTAGGCCACGCTGGGGATCACGCGGGCGTTGAACGCAGCCGCGGCCAGCTCCGGGTTGCCCTGCAGTTCACCGGCGATGACTTCGGCCGCCACGTGCGCCTCGTGCACCGCCTTGTGCGCCAGCATGGGCTGGCCCACGATGTCGCCGATGGCGAAGATGTGCGGCACGTTGGTGCGCATCTGGATGTCGACGTTGATG
>JALOSH010000201.1 GCA_025458545.1 Hydrogenophaga sp. | reverse complement strand
CCCTTCAACAGCGACACGCTGGCGGTGGTGGCCTACCAGCTGGCGCGCGACGAGCGCCTGGGCGAAGCCGCGTTGCCCGCGCTGACGCTGGTGCTGGTGGGCTTGCTGCCGGTCATCTTGCTCAGCCGCACCTTGCGCCAGCGCTGAGCGCAGCAGCACAGCGCCAGGGCTCCGTGCTCAGGTGTCAGCGGCTGGCCCGGTAGGGTTCGTCGAAATCAACGAAATGGTGTTCCTTCAACGCTTGTTCGACCCAGGCGCGCACACCCTGCAGGGCAAACACCCGCTCCACATAGGCGGACACCACCGGGGAAACCGGCAGCTGGTAGGTGCGGATGCGCGAGCACACCGGCGCGTAGTAAGCGTCGGCCACGCTGAAGCCGCCGAACAGCATGGGCCCACCGTGTTCGGCCAGCAGGCCGGTCCACATCGCCTCGATGCGTGCGATGTCGGTGCGCACGCCGGCCTGGTCGCGCCAGACGATGCGGCCCACCTCGGGCAACGAGGCCTCGATGTTCATGGGGCAGTGGTTGCGCAGGGCAGAGAAACCGCTGTGCATCTCGGCGCAGACGCTGCGGGCTCGGGCGCGCGCTTTGGCGTCGGCGGGCCAGAGGGCTTTACCTGCAAAGCGCTCGGCCAAATACTCGGCAATGGCCAGCGTGTCCCAGACGGCAAAATCGTCGTCCACCAGTACCGGCACCTTGCCCACCGGGTTGATGCCCGCGATGCGCGTCTTGAACGCCGAGTCGGCCTCGAACGAATCGAAGCGGACCATGACTTCCTCAAAAGGAATGCCTGCCTGGGTCAGCAGCACCCAGGGGCGCATGGACCAGGACGAGTAGTTTTTGTTGCCGATGAAGAGTTGCAGCGCCATGGAAACCTCCGGGTGTTGAAACGCCATCGTAGGGCGCTCAGCGCTGCCCATTGATGCCAAAGAACGGCCGGATTGATTCGCTGGGAGCACACGCTGGTGCACGGTCGGCGGCCCGCGACGCCGCCTTGGCCATGGCCCGCCTCAGGCGTACTTCTCGAGGATCCGCGTCGACCGCTCCACTTCGCGGAAGGTGTCGTTCTCGCTCGCGGACACGGTCACCGCCTCCATCACCGAGCAGGCCATCATCCGGTAGAAGGCCTTGTCCATGGCCTTGCGGGCGGCCGACATTTGCTGCGCCACGTCTTCGCAGGAACGGCCTGTTTCCACCATCTCGATCAGACCCCGCACCTGGCCCTCGATGCGCTTGAGGCGGTTGACCACATCGCGTTGGTGCTCTGAGCGGTAGGACGAGGCGCTGGGTGCTGCGGCCGCGGTGGTTTTCTTTTTGGCAGGGGTGACGGCCATGGGGATATCTCTTGAATGGAAGTGGACAGGGGCTTGCAGTTTGCCAAAAAAACGGGGCGCCTGGGTTGGTGGCAACCCCTGAGGCGCTGAGGGTCGCCCCATGGGTCGGGCTTCAGGGACGGGGCGAGCGATCCGCAGGGCGCCGGAAGGTCTGCAAGACGCTGCGGCCACCCCGGTGACCCAGGTAGCCGGGCGCGACCGCCTCCAGGGCAGACGCCTCGATGCCGAGCGAAGCCAGGCCCGGCCACTGGCCGCTGGCCACGTTGTCGACCGACATCGCCGCCAGGTTGTCACGGCTCATGAGAGGCTCGCCCGGCGCCAGTTCCATCAGGCGCGCCTGCAGCCGCCCCAGCGCGATCGGCAGGGGCACGACCGGGCGTTCCCGGCTGCCCAGCCGCCCGGACAGGCGCACCAGGTCGGCCAGTGTGAAGATCCCAGGGCCGGCGCAGTCGAAGGTCTGCCCCACGCTGCTCATGGGCAGACCGACGTCGTCCAGGCAGGCCACCACCGCGCTCGCCACGTCTTCCACCCACACCGGCTGGAAGCGCGCACCGGCACCGGCCAGTGGCACCACCGGAAACACCGTCTGCAGCTGCGCAAACAGGTTGAGGAAGCGGTCGCCCGCGCCGAAGATGACGCTGGGCCGCAGGATGGTCAGCTCCAGCCCGGCGCCGCGCAAGACCTCTTCGCCAAGCGCCTTGCTGCGCTGGTAGCGCGAAGGGCCGTCCAGGCTCACGCCGAGCGCGCTCACGTGCACCAGGCGGCGCACGCCCGCCGCTGCGCAGGCACGGGCCAGTTTGGTGGGCAGTTCCACATGGGTGCGCTCGAAGGCTGCCTCGGTGCCGTGCAGGATCGCCACCAGGTTGATCACAGCGTCTTGGCCGGCCAGCAGTCGGGTCAGCGCGGCTTCGTCGTGCACGTCGGCTTCCAGCACGGTGAGGCGGGGCAGGTGTTGCACCGCGCTGGCATTGCGTGCGCGGCGGGTGGGCACGGTGGTGGTCCAGCCAGCGCGCTGGAGCTTTTCACAGACGTGTCGGCCGACAAAGCCGGTGCCACCGAGAACAAGAACGTTTTTCATGGGTCGGGGGGTGACGGGTTTTGAACGGAATCAGGGCAGGTCGCGGTTGATCGGGGTCGGGTCGTTGCGCGGCCCGACCGTGCCCAGCCGCGCGCGCAGCGATTGCGGCTGGCCGGTGATGAGCGCGGCGTAGTTGGTGGTGTTGGCCAGCACCTTCTTCACATAGTCGCGGGTTTCTTCAAACGGGATGTTTTCGGCCCAGATCTCACCGGCCAGCACGGGGCCATTGCGCCAGGCGCGCGGCCGGTTCGGGCCCGCGTTGTAGGCGGCCGCCGCCATGGGCAAGGAGCCTTCGAAGTCGTCCAGCGCGAGCTTGAGGTAGGCGGTGCCGATGGCGATGTTGGTGTCGCGTTCGTTGATGCGGTGCGGCTGGAAGTCGGTCATGCCGATCTTGCGTGCGGTCCAGCGCGCGGTGGCCGGCATCACCTGCATCAGGCCCGAGGCGCCCACATGCGAGCGGGCATCGGTGATGAAGCGACTCTCTTGCCGGATCAGGCCGTACACATAGGCCGGGTCCAGGCCGATCTCGGTCGCTCGGCGGACCACGCTGCTCTGGTGCGGCATCGGAAAGCGCTGGGAGTGGTCTTGAAAGCTGTCGGTGCGTTCGCTGCTGTTGATGCAGCGGTCCCACACCTCGTTCTGGCAGGCCAGCGCAGCGGCGGCGAGCAATTCGCGGTCGCCCAGGCCGCCGGGGCTGTGCAGGTTCGCGGTGTAGTTCCACTCGCGCACGCCTTCGCTGCGCAAGCCCAGGCGGATCGCGGCCAGTGCGCGCTGCAGCCCCGGGTTCTGGCGCGCGGCTTCGGTTTCCTGGGCGGTCAAAGGTGGTGGCGCGGGCGGAACGGTCACAAGGCGGCCGAGTTCTTCGAGCGCCAGCTGCTCGTAGAAGCCTGCGGTGGAAGCGATGGATTCGTACAGCAGGCGGGCCTGTGCGGTGGCCGCGATCGCATCGGGTTCCTTCAGGGCCAGCATGGCGCGGGCGCGCCAGTAGACCCAGACCGGCTCGTTGCGCTGGTCATCGTCCATCGCGGCGATGGCGTCGCGCACAGCGCCCCAGGTGCCCGAGCGCAGGCCAGCGCGGGCTTTCCAGGCCAGGTGGTCGCTGTGCATCTGCCGTTCTTGCCCGTTGGCGAAATACACCAGCGCGTTGTCTTGCAGCCTTTGCGCCGCGCGTTTGCCGATCACCCCCCAGAGCCAGCTGCGCTCTTCCTGGGTGAGTTGGGCTTTCCAGCGTGTGCGGTCCATTTCCTCGGCGGCGGCGTCGGGGTCGGTGTTGGCCAGCTTAATGATGGCCAGGGTGACCAACTCCTTGGTGCGCGGGCGGATGGCGGTGATCTTTTCGTCCAGGTACCTGGCCGGGTTGGCGTCGATGGCGTTGACGGTGGGCACCAAGCCCGCGTCCAGCATGGCAACCGCCTGAGTGGCGGCGCGCAGGCGACCGGTTTCCATGGCCAGGCGCGCGCGCTGCCACACCAGGGCAGGGGGCAGGTGTTCGCTGTCCAGGAAGGCTTTGGCCGCCGTGGCGCAGCCCTCGTCGGCATCGCGCTGGCGGTGCCACAGCTCGGCCACCTGGCGCGCGGTGGCGTCGGCGGGCTTGCGCTTGGCCACGGCGTCGAGCATCAGCGCGTAGCACTGCACCTGCCGGTCGTCGTTCATGCGAAAGCGTGGCAGCTCGGCTTCGAAGGTGCTCCAGTCGCGCTGCCTGCCCAGTTGCAGCAGCCAGTCGTTGCGCAGCCGGTCTTCCCAGTACGTGCCGGGATGGCGCGCCAGGGCTTCGCGCAGCTCGGCCGGGGTGGCGGTGTCCAGCCTGGCACGTGCTTCCCAGTAGGCCGCCATCGGCTCCAGCAGGTGGCCGCGCACACGCGGCAGCATCGCCGTGAGCGCGGTCGCGTTGTCGCGGCGGAAGGCTTCCCGCATGTCGAGCAGCACGGCGTCGGCGGGCGATTGCGCCCACGCAGCGCCCTGCATCAGCAGCGCGGCCATAATGGGCACGAGACCCTGTTTCAAGCTCACCAGTTTCATGATCTGATTATGGACAACAAAGACGGCCAGAGTTCCCCACCTTCAGAGCAGAAACCGGGAGACAGACCAGCGGCGTCGGGGTCCAAGGCGGCCTGGCGCAAGCAGCTGATCGAGAAGCGCCAAGGCCTGGCCGACCGCGCCTGGCGCAACGACCTGCTGCAGCGCGTGATGCGGGTCTGGCTGATCCATCGGCCCGATGCAATCATCGGTGCCTACTGGCCGATCAAGGGCGAATTCGATCCGTTGCCGGCGCTGTTTCGCTGGCAGGAAGCGGGCCTGGAAGAAGACGCACAAGGTGCGCAGAAGCACCGCCGCATCGGCCTGCCGGTGGTCAACAAGATCGACAAAACCCTCACCTTCTACACCTGGTACCCGGGCTGCCCGATGGAAGAAGACGCCTACGGCATTCCCAAACCCAAGGACACCGAAATCGTCGTTCCCACGCTGATTTTTGTGCCCTG
>JALOSH010000200.1 GCA_025458545.1 Hydrogenophaga sp. | reverse complement strand
ACACCTGCGGGACAGCTCCCCGCACTATCCCTGATGCTCCCGCCCGGTCCCAGTGGCGACAATGGGCGCCCTTTCAGTCACTCACAAGACACGCGATGGACGAACCCATTCTGACAATGGAAGAGCGCGAGGCGATCAATGGTGGTCGCTGGTTCGCCAGCCTTTCACCCTCCCTGCGTCACGACATACTCCGATGCGCCTACGTCAAGCGATTCAAGGACGGCGACCTGATCGTCGCGCGCGGCGATCCACCCTCCGAATGGACCGCCGTGGCCCGGGGTGCGGTGCGCGTGAGCTCCACCTCGCTGTCGGGCAAACAGATCACGCTGACCTATGTGGAGCCAGGTGTCTGGTTCGGCGACGTGGCGATGTTCGACGGCGATCAGCGAACGCACGATGCCTATGCGCATGGCCCCACCACCCTGCTCTGCGTAGCGCGCAACGACTTCCAGAAAATCCTCAGCACCCATGTGGAACTCTACGAAGCGCTGATGCGCCTGCAGGCACGGCGCATCCGCACGCTGTTCGGCCTGGTGGAAGACCTCAACACCTTGCCGCTGCGCGCGCGGCTGGCCAAACAGTTGTTGCACCTGGTGCGCAGCTACGGCGTGCCCTGCCTGGCCGACGGCAACGAGATGCGCATCGGCCTGCAACTGGCCCAGGAAGAACTGGCCCAACTGCTGGGGGCTTCACGCCAGCGGGTCAACCAGGAACTCAAATCGATGGAACGGGACAACGCGATCCGCATCGAGCAGGGCGGGCTGGTGGTGCGCAACCGCGACATGCTGATGCGCATCGCCGAAGCCGAGACCTGAGCCGCTCGCGTCACCACCCACCGGGCTCCGCCGCATGACCGACACACAGAACTTCACCGGCACCCGGCCGGTGGCCGAGCAGCACGCGTTTCACATTCCGGATCTGGAGCGCTGGCTGGAGCAGCACCTGGAAGGCTTTGCCGGGCCGCTCACGATGGCCATGTTCAAGGGCGGCCAGTCCAACCCGACCTACAAACTCATCACGCCGCAGCGCGCCTACGTGATGCGCGCCAAGCCCGGCCCGGTGGCCAAGCTGCTGCCGTCGGCACATGCGATCGAGCGTGAGTTCCGCGTCATGGGCGCGCTGCACGGCACGGGTGTTCCGGTGCCCCGCATGCACGTGCTGTGCGAAGACGAATCCGTCATCGGGCGCGCGTTCTATGTGATGGAGTGCGTCGATGGCCGGGTGATGTGGGAGCAGTCCCTGCCCGATCTGAGCAAAGCACAACGCGGCGCCGTGTACGACGAGATGAACCGCGTGCTGGCGGCGCTGCACACGGTGAACCCGCTGACCATCGGGCTCGAAGGCTACGGTAAACCCGGCAACTATTTCGAGCGCCAGATCGGCCGCTGGAGCAAGCAGTACCTGGCTTCGATCACCCAGCCAATCCCCGAAATGGACCGGTTGATGGAGTGGCTGCCGCAGAACGTCCCGGCCATGGCCCGCGACGAATCGCTGGTGTCCATCGTGCACGGCGACTACCGGCTGGACAACCTGATGTTCCACCCCACCGAACCGCGCGTGCTGGCCATCCTGGATTGGGAACTCTCCACCCTGGGCCATCCGCTGGCCGACTTCAGCTACCACTGCATGGCCTGGCACATTCCGCCCGGTGCGTTTCGAGGCATTGGCGGGCTGGACGTGCAGGCCCTGGGCATACCGACCGAAGCCGAGTACATCGCCCGCTACTGCGAGCGCACCGGATTCACCACGCCCGAGCAACTGCAAGCCGACTGGAATTTCTACCTGGCCTACAACCTGTTCCGCCTCGCCGCCATCTTGCAAGGCATTGCCAAGCGGGTCGAGATGGGCACCGCCTCCAGCGCCCAGGCGGTCGCCTCCGCCGCGGGCGCCCGGCCCCTGGCCGAGATGGCCTGGCGCTTTGCGCAACAGGTCTGAGCCCGGTTTTTCGACACCTGCCGCACCCATCCACGACACCAAGGAACACCCCATGCACTTCGATTACACGGACAAGGTGAAAGACCTGCGCGAGCGCCTGCTGGCGTTCATGGACGAACACATCTACCCGAACGAGGGTCGCTTCTTCGCCGAGATCGCGGCCAACCGCGCCAAAGGCAACGCCTGGATTCCCACCACCCTGATCGAAGAACTCAAGCCCAGGGCCCGCGCTGCCGGCCTGTGGAATCTCTTCCTGCCGAGCAGCGCGCGCGCGCCCGAAGGCCTCACCAACCTGGAATACGCACCCCTGTGCGAGATCATGGGCCGGGTGCCTTTCGCGGCCGAGGTGTTCAATTGCTCGGCACCCGACACCGGCAACATGGAGACGCTGGAGCGCTACGCGAGTGAAGCCCTCAAAGACCAATGGCTCGAACCGCTGCTGCGGGGTGAGATCCGCTCGGCCTTTCTCATGACCGAGCCCGCCGTGGCCTCGTCCGACGCCACCAACATCCAGTGCAGCATCGAACGCGACGGCGATGAATACGTCATCAACGGCCTGAAGTGGTGGTCATCCGGTGCCGGCGACCCACGCTGTGCGGTCTACATCGTGATGGGCAAGACCAACCCGGATGCGCCGCGGCATTCGCAGCAGTCCATGATCGTGGTGCCGTCGAACGCGCCGGGCATCGAGGTGGTGCGCCCGCTGACCGTGTTTGGCTACGACGACGCGCCCCACGGCCACATGGAGGTGCGCCTGAAGAACGTGCGGGTGCCGGTCGGCAACCTGCTGCTGGGCGAAGGCCGTGGCTTCGAAATTGCACAGGGTCGCCTCGGCCCTGGCCGCATCCACCATTGCATGCGCAGCATCGGAGCGGCCGAGCGCGCGCTGGAACTCATGTGCAAGCGGCTCAACAGCCGTGTCGCCTTCGGCAAGCCGGTATCAACCCAGTCGGTCTGGCACGAACGCATTGCCGACGCGCGCTGCAGCATCGAGATGGCGCGCCTGCTCACGCTCAAGGCCGCTTACATGATGGACACCGTGGGCAACAAGGTGGCCAAGGCCGAGATCGCGATGATCAAGGTGGTGGCTCCCAACATGGCTTGCGACATCATCGACATGGCCATCCAGGCCCACGGCGGCGGCGGCGTGAGCGAAGACTTTCCGCTCGCCTACAGCTACGCCAGCCAGCGCACACTGCGCCTGGCCGACGGTCCGGACGAAGTGCATCGGCAGTCGATCGCCAAACTGGAGCTGGCCAAACACATGCTGGTGAAAACCGACGTGGACATGCCGGTCACGCGGGGTTGCTGAGCGCTCGGGAGCCCCGGACGGCTCACTGTTCGAGCAATTTCAAGGCGTTGCCGCTCAAGTGTTCAAAAAGGTCCAGTGCGTGGAGCGCCGGACCACTGTCACCCGGCTGCCCCACCTGCATGCGCAGATAGGTCTTTCCACGGGTCAACATGAAAAGCCTCGGTGCATCCGCTCCGGGATCGGCGGGCCAGTCCATGAGCTGGGTGATGCTGGGCGCATCCAGCCAGTGGCGCGCGGTTTCGGGCGAGTCGGTGAGCACCGCATAGCGGCCCCAGAAAGCACTGTCAGGGCCGGGCCACCCCGCGTCCCGGAACATGGACAGCCAGCGCACTTCTTCGGGCAGTGCCTTCCGGGTGGTGCGCATGGTGTCGGTCGCCTCGGCGTAGATTTCATTGGCCAAAGCCTCAAGGCTGCGCTTCAGGGCTCGGTTCATCACGATCACGGTGACGTCGGGCGAAAGACCCAGATCGGCCTTGGCCATCAGTTCCAGGCCCTGCATGTAAACCCTGGAGGTGGCGATGCACTCGGCGCGAAACGGGCGATCGTGCAAACGCCCCCCCAGCGCATAGGCGCCACCGAGCAAGGCCATGTGATTGAGCAGCCGTTCGCGCGCCCACTGGCCTAGGGCTTCGTCGGCATCCACGGCGTGTGGGCGTGCCGAAAAAGCAGATTTCAAACGTTCAAACATGGTGTGTGTTTCCCGCAGACCCGCCATTATTGACCTCCCCCTTGCGGTGTGGCGTGCGCGCCAGGCGAACAATTTCCGGCTTCTGCCAGAACAGTCACATACAGCGGGTACAATACAAGGCTTAGTCGGAGCGTAGCGCAGCCTGGTAGCGCATCTGCTTTGGGAGCAGAGGGTCGCGAGTTCGAATCCCGCCGCTCCGACCATCGTCAAGAAAACAAAAAGGCCCACTCTGTGGGCCTTTTTCGTACCAGGATCACCCTGTCTACCCGTAGCTCAACTGGATAGAGCAGCTGCCTTCTAAGCAGCAGGTCGGGGGTTCGAGTCCCTCCGGGTAGGCCATCCACCCATCCCCACAGCGCCTCCTTTCGCAAGGGTTTTCCCTCCTTTCGCCGAGCTATTACATGCACGATACTGCATGTGTTGGCAATATCGTGCACCCATCGAAGATTGCCAGGCTTCAAGGTCGATTCATCCCTCGATATTTGATGCTTAAAGTACGGGTAAGCCAGTATCGTCACCAGACAGGCCCGCGCCTACAGTCGTTTGCAACCGTCAACCGCAGGAGATTTTTCATGACCACCCGCCGCCTCGTCCTCACCCGTTCCGCAGCCGTCATCGGCGCAGCCTCCACCGGATTGCTGCTGCCCCAGATCGTGCGTGCACAGTCCGACAAAGTGCGGGTGGGCTTCATGCTCCCTTACACCGGCACCTTCGCGCAGCTGGGTGTGGCCATCGAAAACGGCTTCCGCATGGCGCTCAATGAGCAAGGCGGCAAGCTGGGCGGTCGGGAAGTGGAGTTCTTCAAGGTGGACGATGAATCCAACCCGGCCAAGGGCATTGAAAATGCCAACCGTCTGGTCCAACGCGACAAGGTGGACGTGCTGGTCGGCACGGTGCATTCCGGCGTGCAGATGGGCATTCACCGCGTGGCGCGCGAGAGCGGCGTGTTGAACCTGATCCCCAA
>JALOSH010000199.1 GCA_025458545.1 Hydrogenophaga sp. | reverse complement strand
GAAGCTGATCCGCGACAAGACCCAGCGCGGCTACAGCCAGGAGGCGGTGGTCGACACCATCCTGCGCCGCATGCCCGACTACGTGAACTACATCGTCCCACAGTTCGGCCTGACGCACGTGAACTTCCAGCGTGTGCCGGTGGTGGACACCAGCAACCCCTTCATCGCGCGCGACATTCCGAGCGCCGACGAGAGCATGGTGGTGATCCGCTTCGCCAAGCCCAAAGGCATCGATTTCCAGTACCTGCTGAACATGATCAACGGCTCCTGGATGACCCGCGCCAACACCATCGTGATTCCCGGCGGCAAGATGGAGATCGCCATGCAACTGATCTTCACGCCGTTCATCTGGCGGATGATGGAGCGCAAAAAGCGGGTGATGAATTGACGCCGCCGCCGCGCACGCATGGGCGCAGCGTGCCGGTGCCGGTTTGGCGCTGGCGGGCGCTTATTTGCTGCTGACGTATTCCGCGACCGCTGCCATTTCCAGCTCGGTCATTTTTTCGGCCACGACGTGCATCACCACGTTGTCGTTGGTCCGCTCGCGCTTGTTGAACGATTTCAACTGGGTGTGGATGTAGCCCGAGAACTGGGTGGCCAGGCGCGGCAGGCTGACCGTGCCTTCGGCGTTTTGGCCGTGGCAGCTCACGCAGGAGGGCACGCCGCTGAATTTGTTGCCGTTGTGATAAAGGTAGCGCCCCATGGCGGCGAGTTGCGGGTCCTTCGCTTCTTCGCGCGGCAGCGACATCTTCTCGTAGTACTTGCCCAGCGCGAGCATCTCGTCGGGCGTGAGCTTGGACACCATCTCGGCCATGGCGGTGCTTTTGCGTTTGCCGGTCTTGAAAGCATCGAGTTGCCTGGCCACGTACTCGGCGTTCTGCCCGGCGAGGCGAGGGAACACCTCGCTGGTGGACTCGCCCTGCGCGCCATGGCACAGGAAGCAGGAGCCGCCAGCGATCTTCTTGGCGCGGGCCTCGTCGGCCTGGGCGAAGGCGCCAGAGACACCCAACAGAAGTGTCACGCCCATGGCAACTGAACGGGATAGCTTGCGGAACATCGCTTTCACTTTTCTGGCCACACTGGAGCGTGGCCTAAACCACATGAGGTAACGCCGTTCAGCGGCAGCCGCGGAACCGGCTTTGCCGGGCCGCTGGCTGCGCCCCCTTCAGGGGGTGACGCCGCTGGCGGCGCGGGGGTGCTTCAGTTTCAAGCCAAAGTATCGGCCCAGATGTTGCGCGCCCAGGCCATCGCGTAGCGGCCTTCCAGCTCGCTGGCCGCGCTCGACACGCCGCCCGATCCGGGCACGGTGAGCATGGTTTTCTGGGCAGCGTCGTAGCGGTGCACGCTGGCCACGTGCACCACGTCTTCGTCGGTCACGAAGCTGTAGCAGGTGTTGGCATAGATCGGCAGCTGCGGCGGTTCTTTGCCCATCAGCAAGTTCACGACGGCCGCCGCGCAGGTCTTGCCATGCTGGTTGGCCATGTGGCCCGACTTGGGCATGGCCGGAGCGATCTGGATCGCGTCGCCCAGCACGTGGATGTTTTTCGCGGCCTTGGATTCGAAGGTGAGGAAGTCCACCTCGCACCAGCGCCTGTTGGACGTGGCCAGGCCGGTCTTGACGGCGATGTCACCGGCGCGCATGGCGGGCACCACGTTGGCCACACCGGCCTTGAAGTCTTCGTTGAACTCGAACTTCAGGGTGTTGGTGGCGGCGTCCACGTCGGTCACGCGGTGCTTGGGGCGGTATTCGATGATGTCCTTGTAGTGATCTGCCCAGGCCTTGAGGAACAGGCCCTTTTTGGACTGCAGGTCGTCGTTGGCATCGAAGATCACGACCTTGCTCTTGGGCTTGGCCTTCTTGAAGTAGTTGGCCACCATGCAGGCGCGTTCGTACGGGCCGGGCGGGCAGCGGTAGGGGGCCAGGGGGATCGACAGGGCGTACACACCGCCGTCGGGCATGGCTTCGAGCTGCTTGCGCAGCGCCACGGTCTGGGGGCCTGCTTTCCAGGCGTGCAGCACCTTGTCTTTGGCGGCCTGGCTGGCCATGCCGGGCAGCGACTCCCACATGAAGTCGATGCCGGGCGAGAGGATCAGGCGGTCGTAGGGCAGCTCACCACCGCTGGCGAGTTTGACCATGCGCTTCTCGGCGTCGATGCTCGCGACCATGTCCCTGACCACCTTGACACCGTGGCGCTTGGTCAGGTTGTCGTACGGCGTGGTCACGTCGGCGATGGTCTTGCTGCCCTGGATCACCAGGTTGGAGATCGGGCACGACACGAAGGCCGCGTTCGGCTCGATCAGGGTCACGTCGATGCCGTAGTCGGAGAACATGCGGACGTACTTGGCGGCGGTGGCGCCCCCGTAGCCGCCCCCGACCACCACGACCTTGGCACCGCTGCCGCCGGCGGCGCAGCCACCCAGCAGACCCAGACCGGCGACTGCCGAGCCGGCACCCAGTGTTTGAACGAATTGACGACGTTGCATCATGGTGCGGGCTCCTTATTTTTTGAGGGCGGCGAAGTAGGCGGCCAGCTGCTGCAGCTGTTCGTCGGTGTAGCCCTTGGAGAGCTGGTGCATGATGGTGGCGGGCTTCTTGCCGGACTTGAAGTCGAGCATCTTTTGCAGCAGCTCGTCCTTGTCCTTGCCGGCCAGGGATTCCATGCCGGGCTGTGCGCGGCCTTCGGTGCCGTGGCAGTTGGCGCAGGCCGCTGCCCAGACGCGCACCTGGTTGACCTGGGCCTGTGCACCCATGACGACCGCACACAGGGCGCCGGCCGTCAGCCATTTCATCGTTTTCACCATCGTTGTCTCCGCAGGGGTTGGGGTAATGACTCAAAAACTGTAGCAGAGACCGCGGCCTCGTAAAGCATCAGTGATTTCGCATATTTAGATGCTTCATGCTAGCACCCGGGAAATTCCGCCTTGAACGGTGAAAACCCTAGCGGAATCAATGCCATCGCCGGGGGCGTTGTCAGGCCGTCGTCAGGGCGGTGGCGCTTCAAAAGCGCGCCAAAAACCCTTGGATGAGAACGCACGGCGCCGGTTGGTCGTCAGAAGCGCGAAGGATTGCGGGTTTACACTAATCTTTATATAGGCAATCAATCATATAGTTGATGAGAGCCCATGAACGATGCTGGAGACAACGCAGTGGATGACATGCACGAGGTGTTCGAGTCGGTGGCGCGCTATTTCAGCGTGCTCGGCGAACCCACGCGCTTGCGCATCCTGCACGCCCTGTGTCAGCAAGAGAAGTGCGTGAACGACATCATCAGCGTCACCCGCCTGTCGCAGGCCAATGTGTCACGCCACCTGGGCCTGATGTACCAGGTCGGCATGCTGTCGCGTCGCCGCGAGGGCGCCCAGATTTTTTACAAAGTCGCCGATCAGATGCATGTTGAGCTGTGTCGCACGGTGTCGACCCAGGTGGCCGGACGTGTCGACGGCATGGCCAGCGCACGGGACGGTTTCAACCCGGTCGCCGCCACAGCGACCGTGCGCCAGCGCAACAAGGCCGGGGGCAAGACCCCGCCCGCCAACGAGAAGGAAGAAGCCCGTGTCTAAAGACCTCAGCGATGTGATTGGTCGCGTTCTGCCCGCGCCCGAGGGTTTTCTGAGCGCCGAGCAGCTCGAACAGGCCCGCAAGGCCCGCCGCCGCTTCATGGGCACGGCGCTGGCCATGGGTGCCGGTGTGGCGGTGTCGGCAGGGACTGCCCGCAAGGCCATGGCGGCCGAGGGTGAAGATGCGATCCTCAAGCTGCCCGAACACAGCACCGGCCTGGGGATGCCTGTGGCCATGGAGCCTGGCTATGGAAGTCCCAGCAAGTGGGAAACCAACCTGCGCCGCCGTCAGAGCCCGGGTCTGACCCGGGTGGACGCCGCCTCGGTGAGCTTCACGCCGCTGCAGGGCCTGTTTGGCATCATCACGCCCAGCGGCCTGCATTTCGAACGCCACCACCAGGGCTGGTGGGACATCGATCCTTCCAAACACCGCCTGATGGTCAATGGCTTGGTCAAGCGCCAGCGGGTGTTCACCATGGACGACCTGATGCGCCTGCCCAGCGTGTCGCGCATCCACTTCATCGAGTGCGGTGCCAACTCCGCCACCGAATGGGGCAACGTCGCGGTGCCCACGGTGCAGTACACCCACGGCATGGTCAGCTGCTCGGAGTTCACCGGTGTGCTGCTCTCTACGCTGCTGGAGATGTGTGGATACGACAAGAGGATGGGCAAGTACATCCTGGCCGAGGGGGCCGACGGTTCTTCGATGACCCGAACGATCTCCATCGAACAGGCGATGGACGATTGCATCGTGGCCTGGGCCATGAACGGCGAAATGTTGCGACCGGAAAACGGCTACCCGCTGCGCCTGGTGGTGCCGGGTGTGCAGGGCGTGAGCTGGGTCAAGTACCTGCGCCGCATCGAGGTGGGCGACCAGAAATGGGCCACCAAAGACGAAGCGGTGCACTACATCGACCACATGCCCGATGGCACCCACCGCCAGTACACCGGCGTGCAGGAGTGCAAGTCGGTCATCACCACACCTTCGGGTGGGCAAACCCTGCTCGACAAGGGTTACTACAACGTGACCGGCCTGGCCTGGTCGGGTCGCGGTTCGATCAAGCGCGTGGACGTGAGCGTGGACGGCGGACGCAACTGGCGCACCGCGCGGCTGGAAGGCCCGGTGCTGACCAAGGCACTGACCCGATTCAACATCGACTGGGTGTGGGACGGCAAGCCCGCCATCCTGCAGGCGCGCGCCATCGACAGCACCGGCTATGTGCAGCCCAAGATCAACCAGCTTCGGGCCGTGCGCGGCACCCGTTCTGTGTACCACCAGAACGCGATCCAGAGCTGGCTGGTGTCTGAAAACGGTGAAGTCTCCAACGTGCAGGTGTACTAGATGAAAACCACCCCCGTCG
>JALOSH010000198.1 GCA_025458545.1 Hydrogenophaga sp. | reverse complement strand
CGCCAAGACGTTTGAGCTGGCGGCGGGTTTTCTGCGCATCCGCGACGGCGACAACCCGCTGGACATGACCGGCGTGCACCCGGAAACCTACCCGGTGGTGGAGCAGATCATCGCCAAGACCGGCCAGCCGGTGGCCAACCTCATGGGCCGGGCCGACATGCTCAAGACGCTCAAGCCCGAGCTGTTCGCCAACGACAAGTTCGGCGTCATCACGGTCAAGGACATCCTGGGCGAGCTGGAAAAGCCGGGCCGCGACCCGCGCCCGGACTTTGCGGTGGCGCGTTTCAACGAGGGCGTGGACGACATTGCCGACTTGCGCGAGGGCATGGTGCTGGAGGGCACGGTAAGCAACGTGGCCCAGTTCGGCGCTTTTGTGGACCTGGGCGTGCACCAGGACGGTCTGATCCACGTCAGCCAGCTGAGCCACAAGTTCGTGAACGACGCGCGCGAAGTGGTCAAGACCGGCGACATCGTCAAGGTGAAGGTGCTGGAGGTGGACGCGGCGCGCAAGCGCATCAGCCTGACCATGAAGCAGGACGCCGCACCGGCCCGCAAAGATGGCCCGCGCGACAACCGGTTTGAGCCGTCGCGCGGCGGTTACCGCGACGGGGGCGGGCGGGGGCAGGGTGGCGGTGGCGGTGGCGGTGGCGGTGGCCAGCGCCAGCCCGAAGCCGGCGGCGCCATGGCCTCGGCCTTTGCCAAGCTGCAGGGCCTCAAGCGCTGAGAGCGGTGGGCAGGCGGCCGCTTGCCTCACAAAGGAAACGGGCTGTCAATCCCGTTCTTTACCGGGTTTTAACGGGGTAGGGGCGCCTCAAGTCGGGCGCGCTGGGGCCGATACAAACGGAAACGTCTGACAAGGTCCCTTCCGCTCGCCCACCCGCCATGCAACTCGAAGCCCTGCTCAACTACCCGCGCGCGCTGCCGGCCATGCCCCGTGCCGTGACCGACTTGCTGGGCGAAATGAACAAAGAAGACCCCAGCCCCAAGCGGGTGGGGCAGCTGATCGGGCACGATCCGGCGCTCACCACCCGGGTGCTGCGGCTGTCGAATTCGGCGTTTTTCCGCGTCAGCCGCCGCATCGGCAACGCTGACGAGGCGGTCGCCATGCTGGGCATGACGCACGTGCGCTCGCTGGTCATGGCCGCCGCGCTGGGCGCCAGTTTCAAGAACGTGCCGGGTATCGATCTCAAGCAGTTCTGGCGCTACAGCCTGCGGGTGGCGGAAATCTCCAAGTCGCTGGCCGGGGTGTTGCACCAGAACCAGGGCAATGCCTTCACCGCCGGGCTGATCCACGCCATCGGCATCCTGGTGATGCACATCGCCATGCCGGACGCCGTGGCGCCGCTGGACATGGCCACCCCACCGTTTGACCTGCAGCGGGGCGCCGCCGAAAAAGCCGCGTTCGGCTACACCTATGCCGACGTGGGTGCCGGCATGGCCGAAAAGTGGCAGTTCCCGCCCGAGATGGTGAGCGCCCTGGTGAACCAGCTCGAACCTTTCGAGGGCGAGGCCTACGACCGGCTGGGCGGCATCCTGCACCTGGCTTCATGGCGCGCCCGGGCCGAAGAGCTGCACCTGGACAACAACGGTCTGCTCGCCACCTTCCCCGACATGGTGGGCCTGACCCTGGGCCTGGACCTCGACAGCGTGCTGGGCAAAGACCCGTCGGAATGGTCCTTCAGCCAGGCGATCGGCGCCTTTGTGGACTGAGCCCGAACGTTGGCTCAAACCCCAGGCCTCAAGTCCTGCCGCCAGCCGACGATGAACAGACAGCCTTGATCTCATTGTTTCCACCCACCCATCGACAGGCCCGCCATGCATCTCGACAAACTCCTCAAACAGCCGAATGCGCTGCCGTCGGCGCCCAAGGTCGTGCGCCAGTTGATGGAGACCTTCCAGCAGGAAGACGTCGACATCATGAAGGCGGCGTCGTACATCGAATCGGACCCGGTGCTCACCGCCAAGCTGCTGAAGATGGCCAACTCGGCCTTTTTTGGCCTGCACCGCTCGGTGACCAATGCGCGGGAAGCGATCAACGTGATGGGCCTGATCAAGGTGCGGGCGCTGGTGATTGGTACCGCGCTGGGCGACGGCTTCCACACCCTGGGCGGCGTGAACATGGGGCAGTTCTGGCGCTACAGCCTGAACACCGCCAACCTGTCGCGTTACCTGGCCATGCCGATCAAGATCGACGAAAGCACCGCCTTCACCGCCGGGCTGATCCACAACATTGGTGAACTGGTGATGCACGTGGGCATGCCCGAGGCCATGATCGACCTGGACCGCAGCGTTCCCATGCTGGACCTGAAGCGCGCCCGTGCCGAAAAAGGCATGTTTGGCTACAGCTACGCCGAGGTGGGTGCGGCCCTGGCGCGGGAATGGAGGTTTCCCAAGAAGATGATCGACGCCATCGAGCACCAGAACGCGCCGTTCGACAACGACGTGTACGAACCGATCGCCGGTGTGATCCACATCGCCAACTGGCGGGCTCGCGCCGAAGAGCTGTCGCTCGGCAGCGAGGGGCGGATCAACACCTACCCGGACCCGATTGGCCTGGTGCTGGGCATCGACCCCGACACCGTGATGGGCGAGGAAATCCCGGTGCTGACCCGCCACGCGGACAAGAACGAGGCCTCGACGGTGCATTGACCTGCCGGGCTGCGCCACAATCGCAGCCCTATGCCCACGCCGCGCCCCGCACTCCGCCTGTACGCCGGCCCGGCCGCCCGGCGCCACATCGAACAACACGGCCTGAGCCCGCATCACGTGGGCGCCATCCCCGCCGCCGCCGGTGGGCCCAAGGGCCTGATCCTCGGTCCGCTGGACCGCTTCATCTTCGGCCAGTGGCTCGCCCAGTCCCAACAGCCGGTGCATCTGGTGGGTGCGTCCATCGGCGCCTGGCGCATGGCCACCGCATGCCTGGCCCAGAGCGTGGCGGCCTTCGAGCGGCTGGAGCGCGATTACATCGCCCAGCACTACGCATTACCGCCCGGGCAGAAGCGGCCCAGCGCCGACCAGGTGAGCGAACAGTTTGGCCAGAACCTGCGGCTGTTTTACGGCGGCCGCATCGCCGAGGTGCTGCAACACCCGCGTTTCCGCCTGCACATCGTCACCTCTCGCGGGCGCCATGTGCTCGCGCGCGAAGGCAGGCTGCGCACGCCCCTGGGCTACCTGGGTGCCTTCGCTGCCAACGCCGTGCAGCGCAAAACCCTGGGCGCCTGGCTGGAGCGGGTGGTGTTTTCGTCGCCGGTGGACGGTGGCGACGCGACACCGCTTCCCACAACGCTTCCCACACCGCTCCCTTTTGGCACGCAAGACTTCCGCACCCGCCAGGTGGCGCTGAGCGAAGCCAACTTCATGGACGCGCTGCAGGCCAGTTGCTCCATCCCGTTTGTGCTGCGCCCGGTGCACGGCATTGCGGGTGCCCCGCCCGGCACGTACTGGGACGGCGGCATCACCGACTACCACATGCACCTGCGCTACCAGCCGCCCGCGGCGTCGCCCATCGTGCTGTACCCGCACTTCCAGAAAGCCGTGGTGCCCGGCTGGCTCGACAAGGTCTGGAAGCACCGGCACGCCGCCACGCCCGCGCTGGACAGCCTGTTGGTCCTGGCGCCCGACCCGGAGTGGGTCAAGACCCTGCCCAACGCCAAGCTGCCCGACCGCAACGACTTCACCACCTACGGCCCCAACCTCGCCGGGCGCATGGCGGCCTGGAACGCCGCCGTGACCGCCAGCCGCCAGCTGGCCGACGAATTCGCGCAGTGGCTGGAGCGGCCCGATCCGGGGCGTGTCGAGCCGCTCTGACGGGCAAAGCCCTGCGCACCGGGGGGATAATTCGGCCCATGGAATCCGCATTGCGCTACCTCACCGCCGCCCTCTACAAATTCGTCGATCTGCCCGACCACGTGGACCTGCGCGAGCCGCTGCTGGCCTGCTGCGAGGCCCATGAGGTCAAAGGCACACTGCTGCTGGCGCGCGAAGGCATCAACGGCACCATCGCCGGGCCCGAGGCGGGCGTGCGCGCGGTGCTGGCGCATCTGCGGGCGGACGCCCGCCTGGCCAGCCTGCAACACAAGGAAGCCTGGGCCGACAAGCCGCCGTTCACCCGCATGAAGGTGCGGTTGAAGAACGAAATCGTCACCCTGCGCGTGCCCGGGCTGGACCCGAACAAGACCGTGGGCCAGTACGTGAAGCCCAAAGACTGGAACGCGCTGCTGGCCGATCCGGAGGTGCTGGTGATCGACACCCGCAACGACTACGAGGTCGCCATCGGCACCTTCAAGGGCGCGGTCAACCCGAACATCAAGACCTTCACCCAGCTGCCCGCCTGGCTGGACCAACAGCCCGCGCTGCAGGGCGACAAGAAACCGAAAGTGGCGATGTTCTGCACCGGCGGCATCCGCTGCGAAAAGTCCACCGCGCTCATGAAGATGCGCGGGTTTGACGAGGTCTACCACCTCGAAGGCGGCATCCTCAAGTACCTGGAAGAGGTGCCGCCCGAGGAGAGCACCTGGGAAGGCGATTGCTTTGTGTTCGACGAACGCGTGAGCGTGGGCCACGGCCTGCAGCAGGGGCCACACGAACTCTGCCGTTCCTGCCGCTGGCCGCTGAGCGAGGCCGACAAGGCTTCACCGCATTACGTCAGGGGCGTGAGCTGCGCCCACTGCCACGACCAGCGCACCCCGGAGCAGAAAGCCCAGATGGCCGAACGCCAGCGCCAGGTGGAACTGGCCGAAGCCCGGGGCGAGGTGCATGTGGGGGCGAGGATGCCTGGGCCAGGGCTGGACTGACGCTTTCTGGCGCCCGCAGCGTTCACATCGCGGCTTCGAGCATGGCGCGGTAATCGTCCGCGCTGGCGATGCGCGGATTGGTCTTGTGGCAGTGGTCGGCCAGCGCGCCTTCGATCACCTTGTCGAACAGGTCGGGCG
>JALOSH010000197.1 GCA_025458545.1 Hydrogenophaga sp. | reverse complement strand
GGCCTTGCGGGCTTTCGCCTTGGCCTGGCGGCGCGCCTGCTCTTCGTCTTGAGACTCGCGCAAGCGCGCCATGCCGGCGCGCAGCAGTTCCTCCATCGACGCGTCTTCGCCGGCCCCGGCCAGCGGCTCGCCGAGCACGTCTTCCAGCCGCGTCCGCAGGGCGTCGGCCGCGGCCTGCTTTTTCTGCGCCAGCGTCTGGCGGCTGTGCCGATCGTGCAGCGCGGCCATCGCCGTGTCGCCCTCCTCGGCCAGGGTCTGCGCCAGCCGGCACAGGGCTTCGGTGGCGGTGTCCTGCTGCCGGCGGCTCAGCGCCTTGCCCTGCAAGTGTTCGGCCAGGGCCAGGGCCAGCCCGCGCATGTGCTCGCGCTGGCGCTGCTGCAGCGGCGCGACCCAGCGGTGCAGCTCGACCCGGTGTGACTGCCCCAGGGCATCCAGCTCGGCGAGCTGCGCCTTGAGCTTGTCGATGCGGGTGAGCTGCAGGTTGAACGCCCGCACGGCGGCCGACGGCGGCAGCTCGCCGGGTGGCATCGCGCGCAGTTGGGTGGCGCCAGAGGGCTGGTCCGAAGCAAACCGCGGGTCGTGGGCGTTGGGCAAACCGTATCCTGTTCAAGCCTGTCGGGCGCCAGACCGACCCCCTCGACTCTCGACTATATTGCCCCTTGAACATGCCCACCCTCCACCCACCTGCCCAGCTGCCGCACGCAGGCGCTGCGTCCTCGCCGCCCGGATCGCTGGACCGTCGGCGGATGCTGCTGGGCTCGCTGGCGCTGGCGGCGCTGCCTGCCGGTGCGGCCGAGGTGCTGCACTACGCTGGCGACGCCGCCTTTGCGCCCTTCGAATCGCTCGACGATCAAGGCCAGCCACAAGGCTTTCAGATCGACCTGCTCCGGGCCCTCGGGCCGCTGATCGGCGTGGAGTTCACGGTCTCGCTGCAACCCTGGGCTCAGGCGGAGGCGGCCTTTCGGGACGGCCGCGCCGATGTAGTGGCCATGGTGCAGACCGCCGACCGGCAAGCCTGGGCGAATTTCGTCCACGGCCATGCGACGCCCGCCATCGCCGTGTACCGGCGCGAGGCCGATGACGAACCCCAGGACGTGCCCGCCCTGGTGGGGCTGCGCGTGGCCGTGCCCGATGGCGAGCCCATGCGCGAGACGCTCAAGACCTGGCTGTCGCAACTGCCCGGCCCTTTCGTGATCCGGCCGTCCCATGAGCAGGTGCTGGCCGCCGTGGCTCAGCGCGAAGCGGATGTGGCGCTGCTGCCGCGCGCCTACGCCGACCCGCTGCTGGCGCGCGGCACGGCACCTGGCGTGATGGCCAGCAACCTGGTGCTGCGCGTGCAGACCTACGCCTTCGCCGTGAGGCCGGGCAACGACGCCTTGCGCGAACGCTTGCAGGCCGGTCTGCACACGCTGGAGCGCCAGGGAACACTGGAGGCGCTGCGCGTGAAATGGCTGAGCAGCCACCGGGAAGTGGCCGAGCGCAGTCGGCTGGAACAGGGCCTGACCCGGCAGACCGCCTGGACCTGGGGTGTGGCCGGAGCCTCGGGGCTGGGCCTGCTGGCGCTGGGCGGCCTGGCGGTGCGCCGCGGCCGCATCCTGCTCGCCGAACGGCAACGCCGGCGCGACGCCGAAGCCGCCTTGCGGCGCGCGGAAAGCCTGCTGGAACGCAGCTTCACCCTCAACCCCGAAGCCATGCTGCTGATCGACCGGGCAGGTGGTGTGGTGCGTGACACCAACGCGGCGCTCCAGTCGCTGCTGGGCGTGCCCGCGCGCCACATCGTGGGCAAGCCGCTGGGCGAACTGGCGCATCACATCGACGCCCAGGCGCTGGCGCGGCTGGTGCACTCGCTCGACAGCGACGGCGCGCTCGACGCCGCGCCACTGCCCATCTGCCGGGCCGACGGCAGCGCGCGCCAGTGCCTGGTGAGCGCGGACCGGCTGGACATCGGCGGCGTCGAGCACGTGTTCTGCATCGTGCGCGACATCACCGAGCAGCTCGCGCAAGACGCCGCCCTGCACCGCGCCTACGACACCATGGCGGCCGAACTCGCCCGCACGCAGCAGGCGCTGGAAGGTGCCGCCCAGCGGCAGGCCGACGCGGAACGTTCGCTGCAGGATTTCACCCGCGCGGTGTCGCACGACCTGCGCGCGCCGCTGGTGGCCATGCAAGGCTTCGTCGGCCTGTTGCGCGAGCGCCTGCAGGACGGCCACCTGCAGGAAGCCGAGGAATACACCGAGCACATCCAGCGGGCGACACAGCGCATGAACGCCATGGTGACCGCCCTCGCCAGCCTGGCCCAGGTGACACGAAAACCGCTGCAGCGGCAGACGGTGGACATGCAGCAGATGGTGCGGGACACCTGGACCCTGCTCAGCGGGGCGCAACCCGGGCGCACGGTGGCGCTGCGCCTGCAAGACGACCTGCCGATCGCGCAGGCCGACCCCGATCTCACCGCGCAGATCTGGCAGAACCTGCTGCACAACGCCTGGAAATACAGCGCCCGGGTGGCCGATGCCAAGGTGGCGGTCACCAGCGTGCGCGACGAGCGCGGCATCTGGTACCGCATCACCGACAACGGCGCCGGTTTCGACATGGCGCGCGCCGGCCAGCTGTTCCAGCCCTTTCAGCGCATGCACAGCGCCAGCCAGTTCGAAGGCAGCGGCATCGGGCTGAGCCTGGTGCGGCGCATCGTGGACCACCATGGTGGCGACATCCGCCTGCGCAGCGCGCCCGGCGTGGGCACGGTGGCCGAGTTCACGCTCGACCCACCCGCCTGAAGCCGGCGGCGCGGCGCCCGCACAATCGGGCCATGGCCAAAGACAAAACCCAATACACCTGCAACGAATGCGGCGGCAGCAGCCCCAAGTGGCTGGGCAAGTGTCCCCATTGCGGCGCCTGGAACACACTGATCGAATCGGTGGCGGAATCCACCGCGCCGGCGAAGAACCGGTTTGCCTCGCTGGCCAAGACGGCCGAGGTCACGACGCTGGCCGACATCGACGCCACCGACGTGCAGCGCACACCCACCGGTCACGACGAGCTGGACCGGGTGCTGGGCGGCGGCATCGTGGAGAGCGGCGTGGTGCTGATCGGCGGCGACCCGGGCATCGGCAAGTCCACCCTGCTGCTGCAGGCGCTGGATTCGCTGCAGCGCGCCGGGCAGAAGACGCTCTACGTCACCGGCGAGGAGTCCGGCGCGCAGGTCGCGCTGCGCTCACGCCGATTGGGGCTCGACGGTTCGCAGGTCAGCGTGCTGGCCGAGATCCAGCTGGAAAAAATTCTCGCCACGCTGGACCACACAAAACCGGCCATCGCCGTGATCGATTCGATCCAGACCGTGTATTCCGAACAGCTCACCAGCGCGCCGGGCTCGGTGGCGCAGGTGCGCGAGTGCGCAGCGCACCTCACGCGCGCGGCCAAGGCCAGCGGCACCGCCATCGTGCTGGTGGGGCACGTGACCAAGGAAGGCGCGCTGGCCGGTCCGCGCGTGCTCGAACACATGGTGGACACGGTGCTGTACTTCGAGGGCGACACGCATTCGAGCTTCCGATTGATCCGCGCCATCAAGAACCGATTCGGCGCGGTGAACGAGATCGGCGTGTTCGCGATGACGGAAAAGGGCCTGAAAGGCGTGAGCAACCCGAGCGCGATCTTTCTGAGCCAGCACAGCGAGCCAGTGCCCGGCAGCTGCGTGATGGTGACGCTGGAAGGCACGCGGCCGATGCTGGTGGAAATCCAGGCGCTGGTGGACAGCGGCGGCCCGTCGCCACGGCGCCTGTCGGTCGGCCTGGACCGCGACCGCCTGGCCATGCTGCTGGCGGTGCTGCACCGCCACGCGGGCGTGGCCTGCATGGACCAGGACGTGTTCGTCAACGCGGTGGGCGGCGTGCGCATCAGCGAACCGGCGGCCGATCTGGCCGTCATGCTCGCCATCACCAGCAGCCTGCGCGGCAAAGCCCTGCCCAAGGGCTTCATCGCGTTTGGCGAGGTGGGCCTGGCGGGCGAGGTGCGCCCAGCGCCGCGCGGCCAGGAGCGGCTGAAAGAAGCCGCCAAGCTGGGCTTCAGCGTGGCGGTGGTGCCCAAGGCCAACGCGCCCAAGAAGAACGACAAGGCCACCAAATCGCAGTTCGAGGGTCTGACCATCCACGGCGTGGACCGCATCGAAGAAGCCATGGAACTGGCCAGGAGTTTGGCTTGACCCCCGCGCCGCCTGCGGCGTCACCCCCTGCAAGGGGGCGATGCCAGTGGCCCGGCAAAGCCGGTTCCACGGCATCTCTGGACGAGGTCCTCGTGCTGCTTCCATACGCACAAACCGTCATCGCGTCCGCCAGCACACTGCAGACAATCACCGCATGAACCTCCAACGCATCACCATTCCCCTGCTCGTCATCGGCCTGCTGGCCTTCGCCTGGTATGAATACAGCTGGCCGGGTCTGGCCGCCGTGGGAGGCGGTCTGGTCATGTGGCTGCTGCTGCACTGGACGCGCTTGGTCACGGTCATGAAACGCGCCGCGAGCCAGCCGATCGGCTGGGTGGCCAGTGCCGTCATGCTCAACGCCAAGCTCCGGCCGGGCGTCAACCTGCTGCATGTGACGGCCATGACGCGCGCGCTCGGGGAACGCCTGAGCGCCGAGGGCGAGGAGCCCGAGCGTTACCGCTGGACCGACAACGGCGGCTCATCGGTCACCGTGACCCTGCAGGGCGGCCGCGTCATCGCCTGGGAGATGCAGCGCCCGCCGGTGCCGGATGCGGCCGCGGAGAGCCGTGACCCCAGCACGGACGCCTAAAATGCCGCATGGGCCACAACTCCCGGCGCCCACAACCCCTCTCTCGACCCAAAGGACCCCCGCATGAGCCCCGTGATTCCCTCGATGTCCGACCGCGACGGCAAGATCTGGATGGACGGCCAGATGGTGGACTGGCGCGACGCCAAGATCCA
>JALOSH010000196.1 GCA_025458545.1 Hydrogenophaga sp. | reverse complement strand
GACAGGCGCCAGGGGGAAACGGAGAAAGACATGCGCCCGATTATCCCGCGCCCAAGAAAAAGGCCCTGCAGAAGCAGGGCCGAACGAATGAGATGCCTTAATCCAGGGCGCCGTGGGTCCGGCTTTGCCGACCCGCCAGCGCCGCCCCCTTGAGGGGGTGACGCGCTCGCTGGTGCGAGCGCGTCGCAGGGGTGGACATGTTCACCCCATGTGCAGACCGCCGTTGACCGAGAAGTCCGCGCCGGTGGCGTAGCCGCCCTCTTCGCTGGCCAGCCAGGCGATGATGGACGCGATCTCGCTCGGCTTGCCCAGGCGCTTGACCGGGACCGTGGCGACGATCTTTTCCAGTACGTCGGGGCGGATGGCGTTGACCATGTCGGTGCCGATGTAGCCGGGGCTCACGGTGTTGACCGTCACGCCCTTGGTGGCGAGTTCTTGCGCCAACGCCATCGAGAAACCGTGCATGCCGGCCTTCGCGGCCGAGTAGTTGGTCTGCCCGGCCTGACCCTTCTCACCGTTGACCGACGAGATGTTGATGATGCGGCCCCAGCCCTTTTCCACCATGTCGGCCACGACCTGCTTGGTCACGTTGAACATGGAATCCAGGTTGGTGTTCATCACCGCGTCCCAGTCGTCGCGCGACATTTTGAGAAACATGCGGTCCTTGGTGATGCCGGCGTTGTTCACCAGCACGTCGATGGTGCCGTGCTCGGCCTTGGTCTTGGTGAAAGCCTCGACCGTGGAATCCCAGTCACCCACGTTGCCGACCGAGGCGTAGAAGGTGAAGCCCTGGGCCTTCTGTTCGTCCAGCCACTTGGTGAAATCGCGCGTCGGGCCGCAACCGGCGATGACCTTGAAGCCCTCCTGGTGCAGACGCTGGCAGATGGCGGTTCCGATGCCGCCCATGCCGCCGGTGACGTACGCTACTTTTTGACTCATGTTGTGTGCTCCTCTTGGTGGTGCCGAAATGGCGGAAAAAAATCAATCGAACGAAGTGTCTTGGCAAGGGGTGCGGTGGAACCAGCTTCGCCGGGCCACTCGGACCGCCCCCTTGAGGGGGTGACGCCGCAGGCGGCGCGGGGGTCAGCGTTCAACCGCCAGCGATACGCCCATGCCGCCGCCGATGCACAGCGCGGCCAGGCCCTTCTTGGCACCGCTGCGCTGCATTTCGTGCAGCAGTGTCACCAGGATTCGGCAACCCGATGCTCCGATGGGGTGACCGATGGCGATGGCGCCACCGTTGACGTTGACCTTGGCGGGATCGATGTCCAGTGCCTTGTTCACCGCGCAGGCTTGCGCAGCGAACGCCTCGTTCAACTCGAACAGGTCCACGTCAGCAGCCTTCCAGCCCGCACGGGCCAGAGCCTTTTGCGAAGCGGGCACCGGGCCCATGCCCATGGTGGCCGGATCCAGGCCACTGGTGCCGAACGCCGCGATGCGCGCCAGCGGGGTCAGACCCAGCGCGGCGGCTTTTTTGGCGCTCATCACCATCACAGCGGCAGCGCCGTCGTTGATGCCCGAGGCGTTGCCAGCCGTCACCGAACCGGCCTTGTCGAAGGCGGGGCGCAGACCGGCCAGCACCTCGGCCGTGGTCTTGGCGTTGATGAACTCGTCGCTGTTGAAGACGATGGGATCGCCCTTGCGCTGCGGAATGCTCACACCGACGATCTCGTCCTTGAACTTGCCGGCGGCCTGTGCGGCAGCCGCCTTGCTCTGGCTGGCGGCCGCCAGGGCGTCCTGCATCTCGCGGCTGATGCCGTGGGCTTTGGCCACGTTTTCGGCGGTGATGCCCATGTGGTACTGGTTGTACACGTCCCACAGGCCGTCGACGATCATGGAGTCGACCATCTTCCACTCCCCCATGCGCTGGCCATCGCGGCTGCCGTTGAGCACGTGCGGGCTGGCGCTCATGTTTTCCTGGCCGCCAGCGATCACGATCTCGCTGTCGCCCCAGGCCACGGCCTGCGCGGCCAGCATCACGGCCTTCAGGCCCGAGCCACAGACGGCGTTGATGGTCAGCGCGGGGGTTTCCTTGGCCACACCGGCCTTCATCATGGCCTGGCGGGCCGGGTTCTGGCCCACGCCCGCGGCCAGCACCTGGCCCATGATGACTTCCCCCACGGCGTCCACTGGCAAACCGGTGCGGGCCAGCAGTTCCTTGATGACGATGCTGCCCAGCTCGGTGGCGGGTGTCTTGGCGAGCGAACCGCCGAACTTGCCCACGGCGGTGCGAGCGGCTGAAACGATGACGATGTCTTCCATGAAACGGTCTCCTCAGGGGTCAAAAAAAGGTGGGTGCGAAACGATCAGGCTTTTGCCTTCACATAACGGCCCGGTGCCGGTTCGATCGCGGCGTAGGTCTTGCCCTTGCCGTAGGTCTTGGGCGCAGCAATTTGCTTGCCAGCCAGCGGCTTGAGCCAGGCGGCCCAGTCGGTCCACCAGCTGCCTTTGTGCTCGGTGGCGCTGGCGATCCATTCGTTGACATCAGCCGGGAACTTGCCCTCGGGGCCGATCCAGTGGCTGCGCTTGCCGGCCGCGGGCGGGTTGATCACGCCGGCGATGTGGCCCGAGGCGCCCATGACAAACCGCTTTTTGCCCGGAAACACCTGGGTGCTGGCGTACGCGCCGCCGATGGGCACGATGTGGTCTTCGCGCGAGCCATACAGGTACACCGGGATCTTGACCTTGCGGAAATCGATCTTCTCGCCGCAGACCGTGGTCTTGCCGGGCTTGACGATGTTGTTCTCCAGGTACATGTTGCGCAGGTACCAGGCGTAGTACGGACCGGGCAGATTGGTCGCGTCCGAATTCCAGTACAGCAGATCGAACGGCGGTGGCGACTCGCCCTTCAGGTAGTTGCCCACCACGTAGTTCCACACCAGATCGTTCGGGCGCAGGAAGCTGAAGGTGGTGGCCAGGTCGCGCCCAGGCATCAGACCGCCCTGGGCGAACTGCATCTCGCGCATCTTGACGAAAGCCTCGTCGATGAACACGTCCAGGATGCCGGTGTCGGTGAAATCGATCAGGGTGGTGAGGAAGGTCGCGCTGTTCACCGGTGTTTCGCCGCGCGCGGCCAGCACGGCCAGCGCGTTGCTGAGCATCGTGCCGCCCACGCAGAAGCCCAGCGCGTTGATGGTCTGGGCTCCGGTGATGTCTTGGGTGACGCCGATGGCCTTGATGACAGCGTCTTCGATGTAGTTGTCCCAGGTCTTGCCGGACATGGACTCGTCCGGGTTGCGCCAGCTCACCACAAAAGTGCGGTGCCCCTGCTCCACGCAGTAGCGGATCACCGAGTTGCTGGGCTGCAGGTCGAGGATGTAGAACTTGTTGATGCACGGCGGCACCAGCAGGAACGGGCGTTCGTAAACCTTGGCGGTCAGCGGCTTGTATTCGATCAGCTGGAACAGCTCGTTCTCGAACACCACGGCGCCTTCGGTGGTGGCCACGTTCTTGCCCACCTCGAACACGCTCTCGTCCGTCATCGACACATGGCCTTGCTTCAGGTCGTGCAGCAGGTTGGCCACGCCCTTGGCGATGCTCTCGCCCTGGGTGTCGATGGCTTTTTTCTGGGCCTCCGCATTGAAGGCCAGGAAGTTGCTCGGCGCGCTCGCATCCACCCATTGCTGCACCGCGAAGCGCACCCGGCTCTTGGTTTTGGCATCACCCTCCACCGCTTCGGCCAGCGCCATCAGCGTGCGGGCGTTGAGCAGGTAGGCTGCGGCCGAAAAAGCTGCCACCGGGTTGCTGCTCCAGGCTTCGGCCGCAAAACGGCGGTCGCCTTGCGGCTTCGCTTCCAGCCCCTGGTTCCAGAGGCCAGCCACGTCCTTGAGGTAGGCGTTCTGGATTTCCAGCAGCTTGGCGGGGTCGAAACTCACTTTATGGCCCGCGGCTTGGTTGAACAGTTCGCCCATGCCGGGCATGCCCAGAGAACCACCGGCCTGCGGGATCGCCATGCCGAAGGGATGGGCAGCACCCGCTTGGGGCATGAAAGCCTTGAACGCCGCGAACGGATCGGCAGCTCCCTGGGGCACCTGCGCGGCAGCACCGGGGAAGGCCTGGGCGGCCTGCGTCCACTGGCTGATGAGGTTTTGCTGAAACTGCTGCGCAGCCTCCAGCCACGGTTGGGGGGAGTCTTTCCCTGATGTCATGTGAGTCTCCAATGGTTTTGTGAGCGGCTTATCATCCAACCTCTGTGGGGATGATTGTCGGGTTTTCCCCAGTGTCAGACGAGCTGCTTCCAGCAAGCTGACAACCCACATTCCCGCTTGGCAAGGAACGCTGTGTACCTGGTGGTGATTGGTTGGATTTACGTGGTGTTGATGATGGCGGTGGCCGAGGCGTCGAACACGACCGGCACCTTGCTCGGGGCCATTGTGACCTTCTTTTTGTACGGTTTGCTCCCGGTCGCATTGGTGGTTTACCTGATGCGCACGCCCCAGCGGCGCAAAGAGAACAAGCGGCGTGAAGCGGCGGAAGAAGCAGCTCGGCAACAGGCTCTCGCATCAGGCCATGTGAATGCAGGCGGCCATTCGCCCAGTGCTGCCGAGGCGGGCGGCATCGCGCCGGTGCGAAAAGAACCGTGAGGTCTGGGTAGCGGTGCACCAGGCTGGCGTGCCATCGTTGCCGTGAATCTGGGTGATGCCCAGCGCCCTCAGGCGCAGCCGGGCCAGCGCCTGGAGATCGGCCAGGTATTTGCCGGCCATCACCGAAGGCTTGAAACAGGGCGCGGCGTCGGCCTGGTGCGCCACAAAAACATCGCGCACTTCCGATCCCACCTCAAAAGCCAGCGGGCCGATGCACGGCCCCAGCCACACCAGCGTCTCCGCGGCCATGTCGGTCGCACCCGGCGTATGCCTGGCGGTTTGTGCGGTGCGAGTCAGGGCCTGGAACGCCGCTTCGATCACGCCCTGCCTCAACCCATCGGAGCCCGCGCCAGCGAGCCCGCGCCAG
>JALOSH010000195.1 GCA_025458545.1 Hydrogenophaga sp. | reverse complement strand
ATGCAGGCCGACAGGGCCGCCAGCAGCAGTTCGGCGGGGTTGAAGGCATCGGGGTTTCCGGCCAGGTCGGTGTCGAGCTTGATCTCGGCGTTCTTGCAGCGCGCCAGGCTGCCGTGCGCATCCACGCGTTGCGAGGACACATGGAACGTCATCTTGGTGGGGGCAGCGGTCATGGACACCTCGTGCAGCGGTGGGGGGCGGAGGCAAAGGGTGCGGCTCCGATGCGGACGGCAGCCCCGAAGGCTACTCCTTCTGGCTCCGCCGCCACGTTCCAATGGCGCCAGCCTTGACGCATGTCAAGGCCTGGAGGTCAGCGGGTCACTGTGCGGTCCAGCCGCCATCAATCGGAATCGCCGCGCCCGTGAGGTTGTGGGCGGCGGGGTCGCACAGCCACACCAGGGTGTGCGCAATCTCTTCCGGCAACGAAGTGCGACCGCTCGGCTGCTTCTCCTTCAGCAGGTCGCGGATGCCGGCTTCGCGGTTGCCGCCGAACTGCTCGGCACGCGCCAGGATCTGCGGCTCGATGATGGCGGTCTCGGTCCAGCCCGGGCAGATGCAGTTGGCCGTGACGCCGCCGCTGGCGCGGTTGCCAGCCTGCGCCGCCTCCAGCGCCGCCACACGGGTGAGGCCCACCAGACCGAACTTGGCGGCCACGTAGGGCGCCTTGTTCACCGAGGCCACCAGACCATGCACCGAGGCGATGTTGATGATGCGGCCGTAGCCGCGCTCGACCATGCCGGGCAGGGCCAGGCGCATGGTGTCGAAGGCGGACGACAGGTTGATGGCGATGATCGCGTCCCAGCGCTCCCGCGGCATATCGTGCAGCGGCGCGGTGTGCTGGATGCCGGCGTTGTTGACCAGGATGTCCAGCGGGCCGGCGGCGAGTACCTCGTCCATCATGCGGGCGACTTCTGCAGGTTTTGAAAGGTCATGGGCGAGCGACGTGACCGGCTGCGCCGAGATGGACGCGATGGACGCGATGGACGCGCGCGCGGCCGCATGCACGGCGTCGTTCGGCAGGCCGTGCAGCACCACCTGGGCGCCGGCGCGGGCCAGTGCCTGCGCCATGGCCAGGCCGATGCCCTGGACTGATCCGGTGACGAGAGCGCGGCGGTTGTGCAGAGGGGCGGTGTTCATGGAATGCGTCTCCTGAAAGTGAAGAAAAGGAAGGGTGAATGGGAAAGGGAAGAGCGGTGGCGCGGCGTTGAAGCGCGCTGGCGGGATGTCAAGAGAGTCTTCACGCTGCCGCTGCATCGGGGCAGCCGCGACAATCCTTTGCCATGTCTGATCGCATGAACAACGCTGAACCGCTGCAGGCCTTGCAGATGGCGTTCGACCTGGCCCCGGTGGGGCTGTGTGTGTCGCGCCACCGGGTGATCGAGTTCTGCAACAGCACCTTTGCGCGCCAGTTCGGCTACGAGGTGGCCGAACTGGTGGGCCAGCGTTTTGCTGTGCTCTACCCCAGCCTGGACGAGTTCGCCAGCATTGGTGAGCAGGGTGAGGCAGTGATGCGCGAAACTGGCCTGTACAGCGACGAGCGCATCATGCGGCGGCGCGATGGTCACCTGTTCTGGTGCCACGCCGCCGGCCGCGCCATGGACCGCGCCGATCCTTTTGCCCATGCGGTCTGGATGTTCGAAGACATTTCGCAGCGCCGCCCGGTGACCACGCCGCTCACGCCGCGCGAACGCGAGATCGCCAAGCATCTGGTGGCAGGGCTCACGAGCAAGCAGATCGCCCGGCTGCTCGACCTCAGCCCACGCACCGTGGAAGCGCACCGCGCCCGCCTCATGACCAAACACAACGCCGCCACGCTCGGCGAGCTGGTGGCGCGGCTGCTGGGGCACGGTTAGGACCGTGCCGCGGTGCAGGTGGGGGTTCATTTCAAGAGCTTGCCGTTGCCGCTGATGACCGTGACTTCCACGTAGCGCGAGCCCACGCGGTTGTCGGGCGCGTAGCGCACGAAGATGCCCCCCAGATCAAAACTGCCCATGCTCTCCAGTGCCTTGATGAGCCTGGCGCGCGTGGGTTGCGCGCCGGCGCGGCGCAGGCCTTCGACCAGCACCTTGGCACCCAGGAACTGCTCGAAGCTGGTGTAGTTCACCACCTCGTCGGGTGCGTATTTTTTCAGCAGCGCCTGGTACTCGCGCACCACCGGCAGCGCCGGCATGAAAGGGTAGGGCACCACCTGGCTCACGCCCAGGCCGTGCGCATGCTTCACGCCGGCCAGCTTGACGATTTCGGCCGGGTCCACCACCGAGATGTTGTAGAGCTGCGCACCGCCACCGCTTTCCCGGTAGCGCTGGACGAAGGCCGCCGTGGGCTTGTTCACCGAGATCATGATGACCGCCTGCGCATCGGACGCGCGGATGGTCTTGACGGCTTCATCCACCTGGTCGGTGTTGCGTTCGTAGGGGGCAGCGGCCGAGAGCTTGAGCCCGCGCTTCTGCAGTGCCTTCTCCACCCCGGCCAATCCGGCCTTGCCGAAGCCGTCGTTCTGGTACATCACCGCCACGCGCTGCATGCCCAGTGTGGTGACCTGCTGCACCATGTGCTCGGTTTCGTCGGCGTAGCCGGCGCGCACATGGAAGATCCAGGGATTGAACGGCGAGCGCAGCGACTCCCCGCCGGTGTAGGGCGCCACCAGCGGCGCGCCGCCCTTGCTGAGCACGCCATCGGTCAGCAGCTGTCCGATGTTGGCGGTGCCGGCGAATCCGAACAGCGCCACCACCTCGGGGTTTGCCAGCGCCTCTTTGGTCAGGCGCACGGTCTCGTCCACCTGATAGCCGTCGTCGGAGACCAGAACGCGGATCTGCTGGCCGTTCACACCACCGGTAGCGTTGATGTGGTCGAAATAGAGCTGGCCGCCGATCACCATCTGCTTGCCGGTGCTGGCGAGCACGCCCGAGAGTGGCGCGACCTGGGCGATGACGATGTCGTTGGCCGCCGCCAGTCCCTGGAACAGGAACAGGGCGGCAGCGAGCAGGTTTCTTCCAATGTTGGGCATTCGGGTCTCCTTGTTGTGGGAAAGCACAGAGGAGCCGAATGGTGGGAGCGGTCCGCATTTGCAGCAGCGGGGCAATCCATGACGTAGTTCTACGCTACCGGCTGGGCCGGGAGCGGTTGACGGGCCGGCATCGAGCGCCCTGAGCGGTGGATGTTGAGGCGCAGGTGCAGGCAGCGGCGTGACCGATCCCATCGGGCCCTTTTGTCGCTGTGGACAGCAAGGCGTTAGCGAAATGGAAGCGCCGCAGCTTGGTGCTGCGCCCCTTTTGCCGAGGGTTCGGGCAAGGGGGGCATGCACTCCGGGTGCTCCCGTTGCTGCAGACAGGCCGTGTTGCGGGGGTGATCAAGGCCTGCAGCGGTTGCAAGTTCCGGCGGACCAGCCGATGGCCCCTGCCGTGTCGGACCCCGGTTTCGGGCGGCGAAGGAGGCATGCAGACGGGGCTCTTTCGTGAACAAGCGCACACCGCGTTGTCAGCGTTCAGACAGCCTTCCCCCGGAGGCAGCCCAGCCGTATGCCGGTCCGTCGTTCGGCCCCCCAGGGATTCAGCGCGCAGGCACTTCCCGCTTCTGGCAACCCGGCGGTAGCGGTTCTCCTGCCAGCCGGGCCGCGCTCCATTCCACCAGCGCCGGGCCGAGCGGGGAGCTGGGTGCGACCAGGCTGAGGTGGTCGTGGCCCTCCAGGCGCCAGTAGCTCAGCGACTGGTCGTCACCGCAGCGGCTTTGCACATGGCGGTCCTGTGCGCTGGCAAGCACGAGGTCGTCGCTCAGGCCCTGGGCCAAAAGCAGCGGGGCCACCAGGGAGCGGGTGGGCACGTTTTCCAGCAGGCGCGCGCCCAATGTCCCGGTGTTGGGGTCCTGCACGAAGATGCTGCCGCGCAGGAGCGCCGCCTGCGCCACCGGCACCAGGGCGCCCAGGCCGTCCAGGCAGCGGTTGGAGAAGCTGCGCACCCAGGGGCGGCTCCAGGCGGCGGTGTAGGCATCGAAATCCACGTCGGGGTAGGTGGCGCTGTAGGCGCGCAGCAGGTAGGCCGTCATGACGCGGCCGATGGTGGCGTGCTGCACGGCTGCCATGAGCGCTGGCAGGTCGCTGGCTGGCGCCAGTGCGGCCACGCCCAGCAACTCGACATCGGGGGCATAGCTCGGGGCCAGGGCGCCGGTCCACAGCGCGGCGTGGCCGCCTTGCGAATGGCCCCACACCACCGTTTTTCGGGACAAGGAAAGGTCCGGCAGTTGCTGCGCGGCGCGCACGGCGTCCAGCGCGGAGCGGGCCTGGCCTTCACCAATGAGGTAAGGCTGGGCACCGGGGGTGCCCAGGCCGGCGTAGTCGGTGGCGACGAAGGCCCAGCCTGCTGCCAGCATCTCGGGCAGGGCGGGCACGTTGGCGAACGGGGCCTTGAGCAGGCTGGGCGCGCAGCCGGTGGCGAACCCGGTGGTGCCGTGGGTCCAGGCCCACACCGGACGCGGGGTGGGGGATGGCTGGGTGGACACCACCACCAGTGCACTGGCCACGGTGGGGGCGCCGTCGGTGCGGGAGGTGGTGTAGAGCAAGCGCCACGCCTGTGCGCCGGCGGGCACGTCGTGCTCAAAAGGTTCGGCGCGCAGCAGTTGGCCTGGTGCAGCCGGTAGCTGCGCGGGTGGGGTGTAGAAGGCGCTGGGCGTGACCGGGCGGGTGGTCCAGGCAAAAGCACCGAGCGCTGCGGTGGCAGCCACGACCAGCCAGAACACAAGGCGAAATGCGGTGCGCATGGGGGTCTCCCTGGCGCGCCGATCACGCGCCCACGCCCGCGATGATAGGCAGCGTCCGGCCGCTGCCGAAGCACCGGAACAGCGTGGGGTTGTTCAGCCCTTGAGCGCGGCGGCGCGTTCGCGCAGCGCTGTCTTGAGCACCTTGCCGTAATGGTTCTTGGGCAGCTCGGGCACCAGCTCGTAGCGCTTGGGCCGCTTGAAGCGGGCCATCTGGTCCAGGCAGTGCGC
>JALOSH010000194.1 GCA_025458545.1 Hydrogenophaga sp. | reverse complement strand
GCCAGCGTGATGGCGACCTTGAGCGAGCCGAAGAAGTAGGGCATGGAGCGCGGCAGGCCCACCTTGGTCAGCACGTCCCAGCGCTTGGCGCCGAGCACCCGCAACACATCCTCCAGTTCGGGCTCCAGCGTGGCCAGGCCGGTGGCGATGTTCACCATGATGGGGAAAAAGCTGATGAGGAAGGCGGTCAGGATGGCCGGGCCCACACCGATGCCGAACCACACCACCAGGATCGGCACAAAGGCGGCTTTGGGCAGCGCGTTGAAGGCCGTCATGAGCGGGTACACCGCGGCGTAGGCCAGGCGCGAGCTGCCGATCAGGAAGCCCAGCAGCACGCCCACCACGATGGCGATGCCAAAACCTGCCATCGTGACCCAGAAGGTGCGCCAGGCGTGGCCGAGGATGGTGGTCTTGTGTTCCAGCGTCTGTTCCCAGATGCGCGAGGGGCTGGGGAAGATGAATTCCGAGACACCAAAGCCCCGGCAGATGATTTCCCACAGCAGGATGATCGCGACCAGCAAGATCAGCGGCGACCAGCGTTCCATTTGTTTCTTGTTCATGGTCGGTCCTTACTGGTTGATCGTGGTGCCAGCTTTTCTCATCGCGCCGATGTGGCCTCTGAGCTCGTGCACGATGTCGGTGAAATGCGGGGTGTAGGTCACCTCCAGATCGCGGGTGCGCGGAATGTCGATCTCGCGCTGCACCACAAACCGGCCCGGGCTGCGGCTCATGCAGTACACCGTGTCGGCCAGGAACACGCTCTCGCGCAGGTCGTGCGTGACCAGGATGACGTTGAAACGTTGCGCCTCCCACAGGTCGCGCAAGGTGCACCACAGCTCTTCCCGGGTGAACGCGTCGAGCGCGCCGAACGGTTCGTCCAGCAGCAGCATCTTGGGTTCGTGGATCAGGGCGCGGCAGATGCTGGCGCGCTGCTGCATGCCGCCCGAAAGTTCCCAGGGAAACTTGTTTTCCATGCCGCCCAGGCCAACGCTGGCGAGCAGCTTGCTGGCGCGCTCGACGAATTCCTTGCGGCGGTCCTTGAACTCGGTGCGAAACGGTTCGACGATTTCCAGCGGCAGCAACACGTTGTCCAGCGTGGTGCGCCAGGGCAGCAGTGAAGGCGCCTGGAAGGCCATGCCCGAGATCTTGAGCGGACCCGTGACCGGCTGGCCGTCGATGGTGATCTTGCCCCGGCTCGGCATCTTCAGGCCGGTGGTGAGCTTCATGAAGGTGGACTTGCCGCAGCCCGAGGGGCCGACGATGGCGATGAACTCGCCTTTCTTGACCTTCAGGTTGATGTCTTCCACCGCAAAGGTGTTGTTGGCCAGCAGCTCTTCGTTGTAGGCGAGCCAGACCTGGTCGAAATCGACGAACGGCTTCTCGGTGGCGGGGGCTTGGTTCATGTTGAGGTCCTGAAAAAAAGGCCAGCCACTGGCTTGCGGCTGGCCCAGGCCAAAAGGCGGATGCGCGAACCGCGCATCACTTCCTGGCGGGCGGCAGCACGTTCAGTTCGGCCGCTGTGGGCAGCATGGAGCCGTCCCACACCGCCTTGGCGTCGATGCGGGTCTTGGTGGCGAAGGCGTCAGACACTTGCGACGCCATCAGGGAGAGGCGGCCGGGGTTGATCTGGCCGAAACCTTCGCGGCGGGCATCTGGGCTGGCCACCACCGAATCGATCGCCAGTTGCAGGCGGCGCGTTTCCAGGGCCACGTTGATGATGCCGTCGCGTGCCTTGACGGTCTCGATGCCGGCCGTCGGGTTGGCCATGACCTCTTTCGCACCCTTGGCAAACGCGGTCAGGAAGGCCTTCACGGCGGCCGGGTTCTCCTTGATCAGCTTGGGGCTGGCGATGATGGCGTTGCCGTACAGCTTGACGCCGAAGTCCGAGTAGGGCATCACGACCACGTCGGCCACGTTCACGCCACGCGCTTCCAGGTTCAGCAGCGAGGTGAACGAGAAGCCTGTGATGGCGTCGATGTCGCCGCGCACCAGCATGGTTTCACGCAGCGGCGGGTCCATCGAGGTCCAGGTCACGCTGCCGATGCCGTTGGCCTTCTGGAAGATCGGGAACGCCTTGCGACCGGCGTCGAACACCGGAGCGCCGAGCTTCTTGCCGTTCAGGTCGGCCGGCTTGGCAATGCCGCTTTTCTTGAGCGCCAGCACCGCGGCGGGCGTGTTGTTGTAGACCATCATCACGGCCACCGGCTTATTGGGTGCGTCCGGGTTGTTGGCGTGGAACTCCATCAGCGCGGCCATGTCGGCAAAGCCCATGTCGTAGGTGCCCGAGGCCACCCGGGTGACGGTGCCGCCCGAGCCGTTGCCCGAGTCGATGGTCACGTTCAGCCCGGCCGCCTTGTAATAGCCTTTGGCCTCCGATTGCAGGAACAGCGCGGCCGGACCCTCAAAACGCCAGTCGAGCTGGAATTTCAGGGCGGTCTGGGCCTGGGCGGTGCCAAAGGCGGCTGCCGCTGCCAGAGCGGCGGTGGTCTTGATGAAATGGCGTTTGTTCATGGAATCTCCGTTGATGGGCAGTGGGACATGGGCGGGCGGCCCGCTTGCACAGAGTCTCAGCAAAAAAGGTGCCAGCGGTGGATGCGAGTGGGTAGCCTGAACACAAAATGTGTATACAGATTTTTGGCGGTGCGCTGCTCCGCGTCATCATGGCTAACCCTGAAATGGTGCATTTTGACCCCCGAATGCACCAAAAACACCCGCTCTGTGCGCACGGAAAGGGGCTTCGGCGGGCCCGGTGGTGCCTGTCCTGTGGGGTCTCGCGCCTTGCGTGGCAAGGGCTCGACCCAGGCCCGCTCTTCAATGGTCGGCTTGTTTGGCCGCTTCGATGGCGGCCGACGCATCGCCCTGGCCACCGTTGAAGAACAGGTTCAGCAGCACAGCGCTGATCGACGCCAGCAAGATGCCCGATTCAATCAGCGGGTGGATGCTGTGCGGCATCCACTGTAGGTATTTCGGTGCGATCAGCGGGATCATGCCGAAGCCGATGGAGACCGCCACGATGAACAGGTTGTTGCGGTTGTTCTTGTAGTCCACCGCGGCCAGGATGCGGATACCGGTGGCGGCCACCATGCCGAACATCACCAGGCCGGCACCGCCGAGCACAAAGGTGGGCAGCGACTCGACCAGCGCCGCCATTTTGGGCAGCAGGCCGAGCACGATCAGGATCACGCCGCCCGCGACACACACCCAGCGGCTCTTGACACCCGTCACGCCGACCAGGCCGACGTTCTGCGAGAAGCTGGTGTAGGGGAAGGTGTTGAAAACGCCGCCGATCAGCGTGCCCAGGCCGTCGGTGCGCAGGCCGGCGGTCAGCATCTTCTGGTCGATCTTCTTGCCGGTCAGGTCGCCCAGCGCGAGGAACATGCCGGTGGATTCGATCATCACCACGATCATCACCAAGGTCATGGTGAGGATGAGGATGGGGTCGAAGATCGGGGTGGCGATCTCGAACGGCAGCACCAGATCGAACCAGTGGGCCTTGGCCACCTTGTCGAAGTTCATCAGACCGGCCGCGGTAGCGATCACGCCGCCGATGATGATACCCAGCAGCACCGAGATGTTGGCCACGAAGCCCTTGGCGTACTTGGCGATCAGCAGGATCGAGACCAGCACGATGGCGGCGATACCGATGTGGGTCAGCTGCGCGTATTTGGGGTTGGGCACCGTGCCCACGATGTTCATGCCTTTCGGCACTTCGGGCAGCGCACCGCTGGCGGCCGCCTGTTTGGCGGCGTCCAGCCAGGCGGCGTGCTCGGGGCTCACGATGTTGGGTGCGGTGGGGCCGAAGGGGTTGCCGAAAATCCAGTTGATGCCGACCCGCATCAGGCTGATGCCGATCACCGCGATGATGGTGCCGGTGACCACCGGCGGGAAGAAGCGCAGCATGCGGCTCACGATGGGCGCGATCAGGATCGAGATCACGCCCGCGCCGATGATGGCGCCGAAGATCAGCCCGGCGCCCTGCACGCCGGGGTTGTTGTTGGCCATGGCCACCATGGGCGCCACCGACGCAAAGGTCACGCCCATCATCACCGGCAACTTGATGCCAAACCACTGCGTGGCGCCCATCGACTGGATCAGGGTCACGATGCCGCAGCAGAACAGATCGGCGGAGATCAACATCGCCACCTGTTCAGGGCTGAGATTGAGCGCACGACCGACGATCAGCGGCACGGCCACCGCGCCGGCGTACATCACCAGCACATGCTGAAACCCCAGCGCGGTGAGCTTGCCGGTGGGCAGGACTTCATCCACGGGGTGGACAGTTGGGTTCATCTGGAGGCTCCTTGGAGTTCGCACCGCCTTCGTGGCCGGGCAAGGTTGACAACGCATACAAACAGTGCATGCATTTAATGGATGCAAAACTGTATACAAATTATGTGCACAAGCCTATGTGGGCCGTACCGGGAAAACCCTTGAAGTGGGCCTTCCACGCGGGCCGTTCGTCGGCTGTTGTCAGGCCTTTGCGGCTTGCCGGCCCGATGAAAAAGGGACGCTGCAGCGTCCCTTTTTCATGGCTTGTGTGGCCGCTCAGCCGCGCGCGTGGGCCGCTGCGGCCAGCGCCGTCATGTTGAGCACCCGGCGCACCGTGGCCGCCGGGGTCAGGATGTGGGCGGTGCGCGCCACGCCGGTCAGCACCGGCCCCACCGTCACACCGCCGCTGGCAATGGTCTTGAGCACGTTGTAGAGGATGTTGGCCGCGTCCACGTTGGGGCAGATCAGCAGGTTGGCCGAGCCGCTGAGCGTGGAGTCGCCCATGTAGGCCGCGCGGATCTCGGGCTGCAACGCGGCATCGCCGTGCAGCTCGCCGTCGCATTCGATCTCGGGGTGTTGTGCCACGAACAGGTCGCGCGCTGCGCGCATCTTCTTGGCCGAGGCGCGCTTGCTGGAGCCGAAGCTCGAATGCGACAGAAAGGCCACCTTGGGCGGCAATCCGAAGCGCTGCACTTCCTGCGCCGCCATCCAGGCGATCTCGGCCAGCTGCTCGGCGTTGGGGTCTTC
>JALOSH010000193.1 GCA_025458545.1 Hydrogenophaga sp. | reverse complement strand
GGTCTCGCCTGGCGACATGGCCGCCATCGCCACCCCGATGGATTTCCTGGGCGTGAACTATTACTCGCGGTCGGTGATCAGCGCGCAGGGGCCGTGGGACGTTCACAGCAGTGGCCGGGAAGTCACCGACATGGGCTGGGAAATCTACCCCGAGGGTCTCACCGAACTGCTGGTTCGGATGCACCAGGACTATCCCGTGCCACCGCTGTACGTGACCGAGAACGGCGGCGCGTTCAAGGACCAGCTGCAGGACGGGCGGGTGCACGACCACCAGCGCCGAGACTACATCGCCCGGCACATTTCGGCCGTGGCCGATGCGATGCAGCAGGGCGTACACATGGAAGGCTACATGGTCTGGAGCCTGCTAGACAACTTCGAGTGGGCTTCCGGATACGAGAAGCGTTTTGGCATCGTGCATGTGGACTACGAAACCCAGAAGCGAACACTCAAGGACAGCGCACTTTGGTACCGCGAGTTTCTGGGGCGGCAAAAGGCTCTTCGCCAGTCGTTGAAGCCCACGGTCCTCGGCCAAGCCAGCAGCCAACACAATGCGGTGGCCGTGGCCCCCACGGGGGTCTGACATGAAGCCTGTTGTCAAAGGTGTTCGCGCGACCCGCAAACGACCAGCGCCCAAGGGCTGGAAGCTGGTCTGGAGCGATGAATTCGAAGGCAATCAGGTCGATCGGAGCAAATGGGACTTCGATATCGGCAACGGCTTCTTCGACTACCGCAGCCACACCTGGGTGCCCGGATGGGGCAACGAAGAACTGCAGTACTACACCGATTCACCCACCAATGTGACGGTGAAAGACAGCTTGCTGACCATCCGCGCGGTTCGGGAATCGATCCACGGTTGTGGCTACACCTCGGCTCGGCTGAAAACCCGGGGGCGTGACGGCAGTCCTTTGTTCGTCAAGCAGTACGGGCGCTTTGAGTTCCGCGCCAAAGTGCCATGGGGCAAGGGGCTCTGGCCCGCGCTGTGGATGCTGCCCCAGGACGATGCCTACGGCGGCTGGCCCGCGTCCGGAGAGATCGACCTGATGGAAATCGTCGGAGAGAAGCCGCACGAGGTGCTCAACAGCATCCATTTTGGGTCGCCTGGCCCCGAGGCCCGCCAGCTCATCACCCATGTGCACCCGCTGCCCGACGGCAGCACCGTGGCTGACTGGCACACCTACGCGGTGGAATGGGAACCGGGAGAAATCCGCTTTTACGTCGACGATGTGCACACCCGTACCTACGACCACTGGTGGAGTTGCAGCGCCACCCGCGACGGCACAGGGGTGGTGGCGCGACGCGCCAAAGACCTGAACCCCTGGCCTGCGCCGTTTGACCAGCCCTTTTACCTGGTGATGAACGTCGCCGTGGGGGGCAACTTTCCCGGTGTGCCCAGCCCGGAGACACGCTTCCCGGCCGAGCTGGTGGTGGACTACGTGCGCGTGTACGACAAGCTGGGCGGATACGGCGAGACACGGCCGATCGGCAAGGGCCGGTTTCCCTGGCAGACGGAGAAGAAAAAGCGCTGATGCGCTGCCATCTTGTTCCACCTGCCTGCTGAAAGCAAAGACATGTCCAGACCCCCTTCCGTCCTCGGCCTGAGTGCCGCCCACAGTGTTCACACCGATGGCGCGAGCGACGCCACGCATCCGCAGTCGGGCGCTGAGGCGGGCGCTGCCACCCGCGCAGGCGCCTGGAGCAGCAGCGGCCCCACCGTCTGGACGGCCGAGACGCGCGACTCGCTGAGCGCCGCGTTCTGGGCCACCTTGCAGCGTGGCGTGCACGGCCTGTGCTTCAGCCCTTATCTGGAAGGCCAGCAGCCCGGCTCCCAGGTCGGTGAGCAGCAGATCCGTGAGCGCTTGCAGATTCTCAAGCCCCATGCCGGCTGGGTGCGCAGCTTTTCGTGCACCGACGGCCACGAGCAGACGCCGCGCGTGGCACACGAACTGGGTTTGAAAACGCTGGTGGGCGCCTGGCTGGGCACCGACGCCGCCATCAACGAACGGGAACTGCAGGGCCTGATCGAGGTCGCCCGTGCCGGCCATGCCGACATCGTGGCCGTGGGCAACGAGGTGCTGTTGCGCGAAGACATGAGCGAGGACGAATTGCTGTCCTGCATCCAGCGCGTCAAGGCTGCGCTGCCCGGGGTGCCGGTGGGCTATGTCGATGCCTACTATCTGTTCGAGAAACACCCGCGCATCACCGCCGCCTGCGACGTGGTGATGACCAATTGCTACCCGTTCTGGGAAGGCTGCCCGCGCGAGCAGGCGCTGGCCTACATGCAGACCATGGTGCAGCGCACCCGCGCCGCCGCGCCAGGCAAGCGCGTGCTGATCAGCGAGACCGGCTGGCCCGATCAGGGCAGCCCGTTCCATGGTTCGGTGCCTTCTCGCGAAGGGGCGATGCAGTACTTTGTCGACTGCTGTCGCTGGGCCGAAGAAGACGGCATCGAAATCTTTTACTTCGCCGCCTTTGACGAAGCCTGGAAGGTCGGCGCCGAAGGCGACGTGGGCGCCTATTGGGGCCTCTGGGACAAAGACGGTGTGCTCAAGTTCGGATGAACCGATGACCCCACTCAAACTCCCGGCCGGGAACGCCATCTGCTACAGCGGCTACCGCGACGGCCAGAACCCCGGCGAACAAACCTACCCGTCGCTGGCCGAGATCCGCAAAGATCTCGCGATTCTGCGCAAACACTGGCAATTGCTGCGCTTGTACGACTGCAGCCCGCACGCCGATCGTGTGTTGCAGGTGATCGCCGAGGACGGCCTTCCTTTCCAGGTGATGCTGGGTGCCTACCTGGGTGCCGAGATGAACAACTTCGGCTGCCCCTGGGGTGCCACCTTCACCGAAGAGCAGCTGGAGGCCAACCGCGCCGAGAACGAGGCCGAAGTTGTGCGGCTGATCTCACTGGCCCATCGCTACCCAGACATTGTGTTTTCGGTGGCGGTGGGCAACGAAGCCACCGTCGACTGGACCGATCATTTCGTGCCGGTGTCGCAGATGATCCGTTACGTGCGTCAGGTGAAGGCGGCGGTGCGTCAGCCGGTCACCTTCTGCGAGAACTACGTGCCCTGGCAGCACAAGCTGCGCGAGCTGGTGGCCGAGCTCGACTTCATCTCGCTGCACACCTACCCGGTGTGGGAATACAAACACATCCACGAGGCGCTGGACTACACCAAGGCGAATGTGCACAGCGTGGCGCACCTCTACCCCGACAAGCCGGTGGTCATCACCGAAGCCGGCTGGTGCACCAACAGCAACGGCCGTGGCATGCACGCCGAGCACGCGGTGCAAGAGCTGCAGGCGATCTACTACAAAGATCTCATGGACTGGACGCGTGCCGAAGGTCTGCTGTGTTTTGTTTTCGAGGCCTTTGACGAAAACTGGAAGGGATCGCCGGACCCGCTGGAGCCCGAGAAGCACTGGGGTCTGTTCACCGTTGACCGCAAACCGAAGCTGGTGATGCAGTCGCTGTACCCCGAACTGCTGGCGCCGGTCACCGCCGACTGATGGCGCCAGCGCGCGCCAGACCGCCCCTCCGCCCCTCCGCCCAGCGCCTTTTTTCCTGTCGCACCTCACCACAGAAAGTCAACCATGACCACCGCCGAAGTGCACGCTCATCGCAAGGTTCCGTTCGGCCACAAGATCGCCTTCGGGCTGGGCATGCTGGCCAACCAGATGTTCCCGGCGGCGCTCGGCATCTTCATGGTGGTGCTGGTGCAGGACCTGGGTTTCCCCGCCTGGATGTGGGGCATCCTGTTCTTTCTGCCGCGGGTTTTCGATTCGGTCACCGATCCGATCATGGGTTTCATCTCGGACAACACGCGCTCCACCTGGGGCCGGCGCAAGCAATACGTGTTGATCGGCGCCATCGTCATGGGCATCAGTTTTGTCGCCATGTGGCAGCTGTACCGCGAGGACGGCATCACCTACAACTTCTTCTACTTCCTGCTCTGGTCGCTGGTCTTCTACACCGGTCTGACGCTGTTCAGCATTCCCTATGTGGCCATGGGCTACGAGATGAGCGACGACTTCCACGAACGCACCAGCATCATGGCCGTGGCGCAGTGGATCGGCCAGTGGGCCTGGGTGATCGCGCCGTGGTTCTGGGTGGTGATGTACGACAAGTCGTGGTTCGAGAACGCCGACACCGCCACGCGCACCCTGTCCATCTGGGTCGGTGTGATCTGCATGCTGCTGGCCATGGTGCCGGCGCTTTTCCTGCCGAGTCGTTCGAGCAAGGACGACGACCACCTCGTGCCCCTCACCCTGAACAACATCGGTGGTGGCATGCGCGAGATCTTGCAGGGCTTCAAGGAGGCGCTGAGCTCGGCGCCGTTCCGCAAACTGTGTTTCTCCACCTTCCTGATCTTCAACGCCTTCAACACGGTGGCGGCGTTTTCGTTCTTTATCGTCGTTTACCACCTGTTCGGTGGCAGCACCTCGGACGCCTGGATCTGGCCCACCCTGTTCGGCAGCGTCGGTGCGTTGATCACCACCTTTGCCGTCATTCCCACCGTGGCCTGGATGTCGCGCAAGGTCGGCAAGAAGAACGCCTTCATGGTGTCGCAAGGCATTTCCATCATCGGCTACGTGCTGCTGTGGTTCCTGATGGTGCCGGGCAAGCCCTGGATGTTCATGTTCGCGCTGCCGTTCTTCAGCTTCGGCATCGGTGGCCTGTTCACGCTGATGATGTCCATGACCGCCGACGTGTGCGACCTCGACGAGTTGGCCACGGGCAAGCGCCGCGAAGGCATCTTCGGCGCCATCTACTGGTGGATGGTGAAGTTTGGCTTCGCCATTGCCGGCCTGCTCAGCGGCGCCATCATGTCGGTGGTGGCGTTCACGCCGGCACCTTGCTGGCAATGTGGATCATGCGCAACTACGACCTCGACGAGAAGCGCGCCACCGAGGTGCATGCCGAGCTTGAGCGCCGCAAGCAGCGCGCCGCCGCAGGGTCCTCGCAAGGTTCATCGGGTGCCCGCGCCTGGTTGGCGGAAAGGGGCCTGCTGCTGCCCGGTGTCATGCCGTCGCCGCTGGCTGGGAAATCGGCTCAAGAGGTCGCGGCGCTGTACAACGCGCAGTTCGCCGCTGGCATGTACGGTCTGTGCTTCAGCGCCTATGGCGAAGGGCAGCGTGCCGGGGATCAGCTGCAGGCGGCCCAGGTGGCGCGTCGCATCGACCTCATCGCGCCACACACCCGGTGGGTTCGCTCGTTTGCCTGCACCGAAGGGCACGAAGTGATTCCGGCGCTGGCGCGTGCCAAAGGCTTGAAGACGATGGTGGGCGCGTGGATCAGCCAGGACCGGGAACGCAACGAACGCGAGATCGCGATGTTGATCCGTTTGGTGCGGGACGGGCAAGTGAACATCGCGGTGGTCGGCAACGAGGTGCTGCTGCGGGGTGAACTGTCAGAGCCGGAGCTGCTGGACTACATTGCCCGCGTGAAGGCGGCGGCTCCCGAGGATGTGGCGGTGGGATGCGTCGATGCCTACTACCAGTTCCTGGAGCGGCCAGCGCTGATCGCCGCCTGCGACGTGCTGTTGCCCAACTGCTACCCGTTCTGGGAGGGCGCCGACAATGACCTGGCCGCACAGTACCTGCGCCGCATGCACGGACTGGTCAAGGCCGCGGCGGGCGAAGACAAGCGCGTCATCGTCGCCGAGACCGGATGGCCCAGCCAGGGTCAGGCGGTGGCTGCGGCCATTCCTTCGCCAGAGAATGCGATGAAATACTTCATCGACGTCCAGCAATGGGCGCGCAGCGAAGGGGTCAAGGTGTTTTACTTCTCGTCCTTTGACGAGCCCTGGAAACGACGCCAGGAGGGCGAAGTGGGCACGCAGTGGGGACTCTGGGACAAGGACGAGCGCCCCAAGTACGGTGTCTGAGCGTCGGG
>JALOSH010000192.1 GCA_025458545.1 Hydrogenophaga sp. | reverse complement strand
GCGCGGCGGTACTTCGGGTCGAAGTCGGCCTGGAACTTCAGCGCGTCCCAGTCGTAGCGCCGGGTGGATTTGCGCGCCACCCTCGTCTCCATCCAATCGGCAAAGCTCTGGCCGGGCTGCTGCATCATCGCGGCCTGGATCTCGGCCTCCGGTGGGATGTTGGCGTCCAGCAGGCCGCGTTCGTTGAACCTGGGATCGTTGGCCGCCAGGGCCTGGGGGGTGATGGGTGCGTTCATGGTGTCTTTCCTTTTCAGTTCATGACAAAGCCGCCGTTGACGGGTAGCAGCTGGCCGGTGATGAAGCCCGCCCCCCGCGACAGCAGGAACAGCGCGGCGCTGTTGATGTCGTCGGGAATCTGCGGGCGCTGGATGGCGCGGCCTTGCAGGTAGTGGTCGTGCCGGGCCTGCGGGATGTACTCGGTGGCTTCGACCAGCGTCAGTCCAGGCGCGATGGCGTTGACGGTGGTGCCGTCGGCGCCCAGCTCGCGGGCGAGCGATCGCGTCATCGAGATCACCGCGCCCTTGCTCGCCACATAGGCCAGCAAGCGTGGAGCGCCCCAGAGCGCGGTGTCGGACGCGATGTTGACCACGCGCCCGCTGCCGCTGGCCGCCAGGTGCGGGCGGGCGGCCGCGGTCACCAGCCAGGTGCCGCGCACGTTCACGTCCATCACGCGGTCCCAGGTGTCCACCGTCAGCTCGTCCAGGCCTTTGCCACCCGAGTTGGTGATGGCCGCGTTGTTGATGAGACCGTCGAGCCCGCCCAGGGCGGCGGCTGCCGCAGCCACGCCATCGCGGATGGCCGCCGGGTCCATCAGGTCCATCGGCACATAGTGCGCAGCGGCGCCCAGCTCGGCGGCCAGCGCCTGGCCGCGCTCGTGCAGCACATCGCTGATGACCACCCGGGCGCCGGCCGCCACCAGGGCGCGGGCAAAGCTTTCGCCCAGCCCCCGGGCCGAACCGGTGACCAGCACGCGGCGGTCCTGTAGATGGACTTCTGGATTCATCTTTGAGCCGATGGCAGGTAATGCAGCACGCGCTTCTCGGCGATCACCACCGCGTAGTACGCGACGATGCCGATCACGGTGAGCGCACCGATGACGACAAAAACCCCGGCCGTGTTGCCCTGGCCTTCAAAGAACACCAGCAGGTAGCCCAGGCCCATGTTGCCGCCCACCAGTTCACCGACCACCACACCGATCACCGCCAGCGTGCTGGCGATGCGCAGGCCCGAGAACAAGGGCGGCAGCGTGGTCGGGAACTCGACCATGCGGAAGATCTGGAAGCGGGTGGCCGAGAACGAGCGCGCGAGGTTGGTGAGGTCGTTGTCCATGGCGCGCATGGCCGAGAGCACGTTGATCAGCACCGGGAAGAACACGATCAGCACCGCCACCAGAATCTTGGGGTACATGGTGTAGCCCAGCCACATCACGAACAGCGGCGCAAACGCCACCTTGGGCGCGATCTGCAAGGCCAGCAGGTAGGGCGAGAGCACGGCTTCCACGCGCGGCGAGACACCCAGAGCGTAGCCAATCATCGCGCCCAGCAGCGAACCGATCACGAAGCCGATCACCACCTCCAGTGCGGTGATGCCAGCGTGCCAGAGCAGCCGTTCGCCCGCCCAGATGCGGACCAGCTCTTCGATCACCTTGGACAGCGGTGGCAAAACGAAGGCGGGCACACCGAGCCAACCGGGACCGAACTCCCACAACAGGAGGAACACCACCAGAACACCGAAGCTCCAGGCGGCGGTGACCCATTTTTCATTCATCGAGTGGACTTTCCGGGACCGATCGTCGGGCGGCATCTGGCCGCTGGGCGCAACGAACCGGCCGATGCGAGGGGCTTACTTGCCCACGAACTGGTTGGTGTAGAGCTCTTTGACCGGCGTTTCCTTGGGCACCACGCCGTTGCTCACGTAGAACTTCTGCAACTCGCCCAGGCGCGCTTCGTCCATCGTCCCCGGCACCTTCTGGCCGGCGTAGACGTATTTGTTGTACAGCTCGAAGACTTTCTGGATGCTGGCTTCCTTGCCCTTGTGGACCGGCAGATGGTTCACATAGGCCACGGTGGCGGCCTTCGGGTCGGCCATGATGTCCCTCATGCCCCTAAGCGTGGCGCGAACCAGTTTCTGGATCAGCTGCGGGTCTTTCTGGATCATTTCGTCCGAGGTCAGGATGGCCTGCGCCATGCTCTTGAAATAGATGTCGGCCGGCAGGATGTCGACCTGCGCACCGGCGTCCATGGCGCTCACGGTCCAGTCGGGCACGCCGGCCATGGCGGTGGCCTTCTTGGCCGCGAACTGCTGCCACACGCCGGCCGGTCCGGCGGCCTGGATGGTCACATCGTTCTTGGTCAGGCCCACCTTGCTGAGCATGCCCAGCAAGGCGTAGTAGGTGGTGTCGGTGTAGGCCAGCACGGTCACCGTCTTGCCCTTGAGTTCACGCGGGCTCTCGATGCGTTCGTCCTTGTGGCTGACCAGCTGGGTCAGTGAACCCGAGCCCAGCACCGCCACCGCCTTGACCGGGATGCCCTGCGCACGCGCGATGATGGGCGTGTCGCCGATCGCACCGCCGATCACCGCGTTGCCGGCACCGATCTGCTTGGCCACGTCGACACCGCCACGCGCGGTGACGAAGTTCACCTTCAGGCCTTCTTTTTCGTAGTAGCCCTTGGCCTGGGCCAGCATCCAGGGTCCGAAGGCCGGCAGCGTGCCCGGCGCTGGCAGCAAATAGGTCACCTCGCGCAGCTGGGCCTGCGCCACCAGCGGCGATGCCAGGGCGGTGGCGGCCAGCAGAGCGAGGCAGGCGCGACGGGTGCCAGCAAGAGAGCGCGAGAACGTCATGTTGAAACTCCAGTGGTGGGTGGGAAGGACAGGGGGGAGGACGGTCAGTGCACGTCGGCGTTGGCGTCGAGCTTGAGCAGGTCCATCAGGCGTGCCACGTAGTCGCCCACGTCGGCGTGCTTGCGCCGCTGCATCGGGTTGTCCCGGCCCGGGATGTCGACCACGATTTCTTCGACGATGGTGCCGGGGCGCTCGCTCATGACCAGGATGCGATCGGACAGCGCCACGCCTTCGGCCAGGTCGTGCGTGATGAAGAGCACCGTCTTGCCGTTCTCCTTGACTGTGCGAGCCAGATCCTGCTGCAGGATCATCTTGGTCTGTGCGTCCAGGGCGGAAAACGGTTCATCCAGCAGCAGCACCAGTGGGTCCACCGCCAGCGTTCGGGCCATGGCAGCGCGCTGGCGCATGCCGCCCGAGAGCTGGTTGGGGTAGTGGCCTTCAAAGCCCTTGAGGTGGCACTGGGCCAGCAGGCGGGTCGAGATCGCGCGCCGCTCGCTGGCCTTGACGCCGCGCAGCTCCAGCCCGAATTCCACGTTCTGCGCGATCGTGCGCCAGGGCATGAGCAGGTCCTTCTGCAGCATGAAGGCCACATGCTTGTTCGGGCCGATCACCACCTCGCCACCCACCTTCACCGTCCCGGCCGAAGGTTCGGACAGGCCTGCGCCCATGTTGAGCAGCGTGCTCTTGCCACAACCCGACGGACCGATGATGGACACCACCTCGCCCTGGGCCACCGACAGGTTCACGTTGCGGGCGGCCAGCACGTCGGGCGCGCCGTTGCGACCTTGAAATCGCTTGTCCACACCCATGAACTCGATCGCGGGCGTGCGGGCCTGGGTGGGTGGGTGTGGCAGCATGGACTGTTTTGTATATGAAACAACGATTCATTACAGAATCAATGTTAAGCCTGACCATGCGATTTGGTCAATAGCCGATCAAATTTGAAGGGTATCGAGCGTGGTCCGTCCACCGTGCAGGAACCCGGCGCGGGGCCGGGTTCCACCGGGTCTTCGCATCGGGGCGAATCGGTCACCGCGAACCGGTGCGCGCCAGGCGGCGCCGTTGGTCAACGGGCGGGAGGCACGAGGATGGTCGGACGCGCTTCGGGCAACAGGTCCGGGCAATCGCGGTTGTAGTGCAGACCACGGCTTTCCTGGCGCAGCAGGGCCGACTGGACGATCAGGTCGGCCACCTGCACCAGGTTGCGGAGTTCGAGCAGGTCGCGCGTGACGTGAAACTGCGAGTAGAACTCCTTGATTTCACCTTGCAGAAGCGCGATGCGGTGGGCAGCGCGGCCCAGCCGCTTGGTCGTGCGAACAATGCCCACGTAGTCCCACATGAAACGGCGCAACTCGTCCCAGTTGTGGGCAATCACGATCTGTTCGTCCGCATCGGTCACCCGGCTTTCGTCCCAGGCGGGCAGATCGGGGCAGGCCGCGGCCTGGGATTGCAGGATGGAAGCCACCGCCGCCTGGGCGAACACCATGCACTCGACCAAGGAATTGCTGGCCAGCCGGTTGGCGCCATGCAGACCCGTGTAGCTGGCCTCGCCCACCGCATACAGCCCGGCGACGCCGGTGCGCGCCGACAGGTCGGTCGCCACACCGCCGCAGGTGTAATGGGCGGCTGGAACCACCGGGATCGGCTCTTTGGTGATGTCAATGCCGAGTTCGGCGCAGCGCGCCAGGATGTTCGGGAAATGTTCCTGCAGGAACGCCGGTGTCTGGTGAGAGATGTCCAGGTACACACACTCCAGACCGTGCTTCTTCATCTCGAAGTCGATGGCGCGCGCCACGATGTCGCGCGGCGCGAGTTCGGCCCGCGGGTCGTGGTCGGGCATGAAGCGGTGACTGCCCAGGTGCGGTGGCAGTTTCAACTGCCCACCTTCGCCCCTAACGGCCTCGGTGATGAGGAAGTTCTTGACGTTGGGGTGGTACAGGCAGGTCGGGTGGAACTGGATGAATTCCATGTTGCCCACGCGGCAGCCTGCGCGCGCGCGGAAGGTCTCGACCACGTCACGGTCCACATCGAGCACGTACGCACCATGGCAATGCACCGGGCTGCTGCGGGGCTTGAAGCCCGGCAGCCTGCGATCGGTGATCAGGTCGACCAGCATGTGGTTTTCGAAGAATGTGATGCCCGGCGTGGCGCGGGCCCGCTGGCTCAGGGTGGCCTGAACCGCCGCGCCGGTGGCGTCGGTGGCGTGCACGATGCGCCGGTGGGTGTGGCCGCCTTCGCGGGTCAGGTGCAGCTCACCGTTTTCGGTGGAAAAGGGCACGCCCAGTTCCTGCAGCCAGGCGATGGCGCCGGGCGCATTCTCGACCGTGAACTTCGTCGCTTCCATGTCACAGAGACCGGCGCCTGCAATCAGGGTGTCCTGCACATGCGACTCAAAGCTGTCGCCCTCGGCCAGCACCGACGCGATGCCGCCCTGGGCCCAATTGCTCGACCCGTCAGAGATGCCGCGCTTGGTGACCACCGCGACCCGGTGCGTGGGCGCCAGCTGGAGGGCGGCGGTCAGACCCGCCAGGCCGCTGCCGATGATCAGAACGTCAAACGGATGTGTGGTGCTCATGTCGATGGACTCGGAAGGGAATCAAAACCTGCGCATCGCCGGCAACAGCGGTGGCGTCGCCAGACGCTCGGGCTCGCGAACCGCCCGGCGGCCAAGCCCCGGGACGTTTCCTGAGACGGCTGAACGCTTGGCGTGGAACATCAGTTCGGGGTGTAGGCCAGCCGCACGTAGATGGGGGCAAAAGCCTCGGCCTGGGTGAGCTCGATCAGCGTTTCCTTGGCCAGCTCCAGCATGGCGATGAAGGTCACCACCAGCACCTGCTGGCCGCGGCTGGGGTCGAACAGCTCGCCGAACTCCACGAACTTGCGGCCCTGCAAACGCCGCAGCACGATGCTCATGTGTTCGCGCACCGAGAGCTCTTCGCGGCTGATTTTGTGGTGCTGCACCAGCTTGGCGCGCTTCATGATGTCGCGCCAGGCGCTTTGCAGATCGAGTGCCTGCACATCGGGGAAGCGCGGCGCCAGCGCCTGCTCCACATAGACCTGGGCACGCAGGAAGTCGCGTCCGTACTGCGGCAACTCGGCCAGACGCTGAGAGGCGAGTTTCATTTGCTCGTATTCCAGCAGGCGGCGCACCAGCTCGGCGCGCGGGTCTTCGGCCTCTTCGCCTTCGGCCGTTTTCTTGGGCGGCAGCAGCATGCGCGACTTGATCTCGATCAGCATCGCGGCCATCAGCAGGTATTCGGCCGCCAGTTCCAGGTTGCTGGCGCGGATCTCGT
>JALOSH010000191.1 GCA_025458545.1 Hydrogenophaga sp. | reverse complement strand
CATCGCCAGCGTGGCCGCAAAACGCGCCGCGTTGTAGCCGCGCGCGAGCCGGCCCACCAGCGGCAGACGCAGCCAGGCCGCGTCCATGCGCAGGCGCAAGGCTTCGTTGCGCCGCGCCATCACCAGCGCGCCGCTGCCCAGGGCCAGCAACCCCAGCATCAGCCAGCCATAGCCGCGCACGAAGCTGCTCAGCCCCAGCATCACCACGGTGAGGAAAGGGAGCGAGCGTTTGCTGCCGGCGAACACGCTGGCGACCTGCGGCACCACGTAGCTCACCAGGAACACCACGATCACGATGGCGACCAGGGTGACGATGGCCGGGTAGAGCGAGGCGCCGATGAGCTTGTTCTTCAGCGCTTCGCGTTCTTCCAGATCGTCGGCCAGGCGCTCCAGCACCACGCCGAGCTGACCGCTCTGTTCACCCGCCGCGATCACGGCGCTGTAGATGGTCGCGAACTCGTCGGGGTGTTGGGCCAGCGCACGTGCAAACGACGACCCGGCGTTGACTTCGGAGCGCAGCGAGGCCACCAGACGACGCTGCTTCTCGTCTTCGGCTTCGTCGGACAGGGCCGAGAGCGCACGCTCCAGCGGCAGCCCGGCGGCCACCAGGCCGGCGAGCTGTCGGGTCCACACGGCCAGTGTGGTGGCGCTGAAAACACGACCGCCCCAGAGCGTGATGTTCAGTCCGCTGCCACCACTGTCGCCCGGCAAGTTGACCGCCGGCTCGACCGCGATCGGCACCAGCGCACGGGCCCGCAACAGACTGCGCGCAGCCTTCGCCGTGTCGGCGTCGATCAGGCCTTTCTGCGTGGCGCCCTGGGCGTCCAGGGCTTCAAAGGAATACGCGGGCATGTCAAACGATCCAGCACAAAGAGGCGCGCGGCGTGGCCGGAGGAGATGTCCGACGACAGCACACACCGAAGAACCGGCTTTGCCGGGCCAAAGGTGTGGTCCCCCTGGGGGGAAGACGCGAAGCGGCGCAGGGGGGCATGTTCAGTCTCTGGTTACGCTCATGACCTCTTCAATCGACGTGATCCCTTGGTCGATCAGGTGTTGCCCGTCTTCGCGCATGGATCGCAGGCCCGCGGCTTCGGCCGCCACGAACAGCTGGCTCTCGGCCGCGCGGTTGTGGATCAGGGAGCGGATCTTGTCGTCGGTGACCAGCAGCTCGTAGATGCCCGTGCGGCCTTTGTAGCCGGTCTGGTTGCAGTGTGAGCAGCCCACCGGCTTCCAGCGGCCGCGCCCGTCGGGCTGGCGGCAGTGCACGCAGAGTTTGCGCACCAGCCGCTGCGCCAGCACGCCCAGCAGCGAACTGCTCAGCAGGAAGGGTTCCACGCCCATGTCGGTCAGGCGCGTCACGGCGCTGGGCGCGTCGTTGGTGTGCAGCGTGGCCAGCACCAGGTGGCCGGTGAGCGAGGCCTGGATGGCGATCTGCGCGGTCTCGAAATCGCGGATCTCGCCGATCATGATCACGTCCGGGTCCTGGCGCAGGATGGCGCGCAGCGCCTTGGCGAAGTCGAGGTCGATCTTGGCGTTGACCTGTGTCTGCCCCACGCCCGGCAGCTCGTATTCGATCGGGTCTTCCACCGTCATGATGTTGAGCGTGGCGGCGTTCAGGCGCTGCAGGCCGGCGTAGAGCGTGGTGGTCTTGCCCGAGCCGGTGGGGCCGGTCACCAGGATGATGCCGTGCGGCTGCGTCAGCAGGTGCTTGAAGCGGGTGAGCACGTCGCCCTGCATGCCCACCGCTTCCAGGTTGAGCTTGCTCTCGCTCTTGTCGAGCAGGCGCAGCACGGCGCGCTCGCCGTGGGCGCTGGGCAGGGTGGAGACGCGTACATCGACCGCCCGCGTGCCGATGCGCAGGCTGATGCGGCCGTCCTGCGGCAGGCGCTTCTCGGAAATATCCAGCTCGGCCATGATCTTCAGGCGCGAGATAAGCGCGGCGTGCAGCGCGCGGTTGGGCTGCACCACTTCGCGCAACGTGCCGTCGACGCGGAAGCGAACGCTGGAGTGCCGCTCGTAGGGTTCGATGTGGATGTCGCTCGCGCCGTCGCGCGCGGCCTGCGTGAGCAGGGCGTTGAGCATGCGGATGATGGGCGCGTCGTCGGCGGTTTCCAGCAGGTCTTCGATGGCGGGCAGCTCCTGCATCATCCGGCTCAGATCGGCGTCTCCCTGCACCTCGCTCACCACCGCGGCCGCGCTCGACTCGCCTTGCGCATAGGCGGCGCTGATGCGCTGGGCCATGGCTTCGGTCGGTTGCCAGTGCATCTCGCGCACATCGTGGCAGCGCAGGATTTCGGACAGCGCCGAGATGCGCCGCGACTCGGCATCGGCGTCGGCCGCCGGGCTGCTGCTGCCCAGCAGCGTCAGGCTCTCGCCATCGTCTTCCAGCAGCCAATGGTGTTCGCGCGCAAACGCGTAGGGCAGCGGGTACTTCATGGCCGTTCGGTCACCGCGCGGGGGCAACCGGTGTGGCAGGTGCTGCCGGCGTGGCGGGCAGCAAGGCGCCTGGCGCCAGCTGGGGCGGCATCACCGGGGCTTCGTTCACCTGCAGCACCTTGCTCGCGGGGGGCTGGGCTTCCTTCTGCACCGCGCGCATGAGTTCGTAGCGGTCCAGCGAGAGGTTGCTGGTCTCGCGCGCATCGCGCAGCACCACCGGGCGCAGGAACACCATCAGGTTGGTCTTTCTGCGGTTGCGGGTTTCGCTTTTGAAGAGGTTGCCAAAGATCGGCACGTCGCCCAGACCGGGCACTTTGCCCTGGTTGCCCGAGTAGTCGTCTTGCAGCAGGCCACCCAGCACCACCACCGAACCGTCGTCCACCAGCACGGTGGATTCGATGGTGCGTTTGTTGGTGATCGGACCGGCGGCCGAGGTGGACTGCACGCTGCTGACCTCCTGGAAGATGGTCATCTTGATGGTGCCGTTCTCGCTGATCTGCGGCTTCACGCGCAGCGTCAGGCCCACGTCTTTGCGCTCGATGGTCTGGAACGGGTTGACCGAGCCGTTGTTGCCGCTACCCCCGGTGTTGGTGAAACTGCCGGTGACGAAGGGCACGTTCTGGCCGATCACGATCTTGGCTTCTTCGTTGTCCAGCGTCAGCAGGTTGGGGGTGGACAGGATGTTGCCCTCGCCGTTCTGCTGCAGAAAGCGCGCCAGGAAGCCCAGGAAATACACGCCGTTGGAGCGCCCGGCCACACCCAGGTTCAGCCCCGCGCCCGGTGAGGCCACGTTGGTGCCGCTGCCCAGGCCGGTGGCCAGGTTGATGATGTTCGATGCCCCGGTGCCGAAGTTGGTGCCCAGCAAACCGATGGCACCATCTCCCGCCCGGCCAATGGGCCCCTGCCACTGGATGCCGAACTCGGCCGCCTTGTCGGCGTTGACCTCGGCGATCAGGCTTTCCACGTAGACCTGGGCCCGGCGCGCGTCGAGCTGATCGATGACGGCGCGCAACTGGCGGTACTGTGGCTCGGGCGCGGTGATGATCAGGGCGTTGGTGGCCGGGTCGGCCTGGATCTGGCCGCCGGTGGAAGGCCCGGCGCTCGCGGCCACCGGGGACGTAGCGGCGTTGCTGGCCGCACCAGCTGCACCGCCTGCACCAGCACCCGCGGTGCGCATGGTGGTGCCAGCCCCACCACCACCGCCCGACATCGCCGCGCGCAGCGTGGTGGCCAGCGACACCGCATCGGCATTTTTCAGGTACACCACGTGGATGTCACCGGCAGCGCTTTGTGAGGTGGGCTGGTCCAGCTTGGTGACCAGGGCCCGCACCAGGGCCAGGCGCGCCGGGTTGGCTGCGCGCATCACCAGGCTGTTGCTGCGCGGCTCGGCCACCAGGGTGGTTTTGAACGAGGCATCGCCCGCGCCGGCAGCAGCGCCGCCGCCGGATTCGATCAGCCGGGTGACCAACGGCACCAGGTCGGAGGCGATCGCGTGCTGCAGCGGGATGATCTCCACGTCGGTGGCGCCGGCCACGTCCAGCGCGGTGATGATGCGGCCGATGCGCTGCAGGTTGTCGGCGTAGTCGGTGATGATCAGCGAGTTGTTGCCGGGGTTGACGTTGATCGTGTTGTTGGGCCCGATCAGCGGGCGCAGCACCGGCACCAGGTTGTTGGCGTTCTCGTGGTTGAGCCGGAAGATCTGGGTCACGATCTGGTTGGAAGCCGGCAAGCGGGTCACCGGGCCGACGTTGACCGGGTTGCCTTGCAGCTTGGCGTCGGCCTCGGGCACGATCTTGTACAGGCCGCCGGTGTCCACCAGCGTGAAGCCCTGCAGGCGCAGCGCGGCGGCGAACTGGTTCAGCGCCGCAACCGGTGCCACCGGGCGGTCGGTCGAAAGGTTGATGGTGCCTTTCACCCGCGGGTCGAGCACCACGTTGCGTCCGGTGATGGTGGCCATGGTGCGGGCCACGGCTTCGATCTCGGCGCCCACGAAATTGAGCACCACCGGTTCGTTGTTTCTGCCTTGGGCCTGCGCCGGTCCGGGCAGCGCGACCAGACCCAGGCTGGTGGCCAGTGCAATGGCCGTGAGCACGGTGCCTGAGACCTGCTGGGCACGGAGGAGATTCGGTTTCATGACTTGATCCTAGCGCGAAGTCGGTGGCGGACACCGTTTCATTCGTTATCCAATGTTGAGCAGCGAGCGTTCGCCTTGCCGACGTCCGATGATGTTGAGCAGGTTGGCCAGGGCCGCTTCATGACCCGGTGTGGCCTGTGCTTCGCCGCGAAAGCGAAGCCGCCCGCCTTCCCATTGACCGCTGCCTTGCAGCTGAAGTTCACCGCGCAGGGTTTGCAGGGTGAGGCTGGCGCTGTCGATGCCCGACGGAGCCCGCAGATCGATCACATAGCTGCCCAGCGGGCGCAGGGTGGACAGGCGCGAGGCCATGTCGACGGCTTCGATGATCAGCGCGCCCTGGACCCCGGTGCGCCCGCCTTGCCAGTCCACGTCCAGGCCGGGCGATTGCAGTTCCAGACGACCGTCCAGCCGAAGTGTGTTCCAGGGCGTGCCCAGACCCACCAGCAGACCCGTGGGCCACTGGCCACGGAA
>JALOSH010000190.1 GCA_025458545.1 Hydrogenophaga sp. | reverse complement strand
ATGGACACCTCCGCCTACCTCAAAAGCCACATCCGCACCGTGCCCGACTGGCCGGCGCCGGGTGTGCAGTTCCGCGACATCACACCGCTGCTGCAAGACCCCAAAGTCTTCCGGGTGCTGATCGACACCTTTGTGCACCGCTACATGGACCCGACGCTGCGCCCCACCGTGGTGGCGGGACTCGACGCACGCGGCTTCATCATCGGTTCGGTGCTGGCCTACGAACTGGGCCTGGGCTTTGTGCCGATCCGCAAGAAGGGCAAGCTGCCCTTCACCACCGTGGAAGAAACCTACGAGCTGGAGTACGGCAGCGCCACGGTGGAGCTGCACACCGACGCGGTGAAACCGGGCGACCGCGTGCTGCTGATCGACGACCTGATCGCCACCGGCGGCACCATGATGGCCGGTCGGCGCCTGCTGGAAAAGCTGGGCGCCGAGGTGATGGAGGGAGCCGCCATCGTGGACCTGCCGGAACTCGGTGGCTCAAAGAAACTGCGCGAGTCGGGGCTGACCCTTTTCACGCTGATCGACTTCGCCGGCCACTGAAGGCCCCCGCCAGCGCAGCGACTGGGCCTGATGCGTCGTCGGCTCTAGAGTTTGCCGTACTGCGTTTCGCTCAGCGCGCTGAAGTCGCTGTGCGATTCGGGCGGAGGGAGGTGGCGGAACACATCGGACTCCGGCGGCCCGCCGCGCAGCGGTGCCTGCACACCCTCGAGCGCCTTGCGAAAGGCCTCCACCTCATCCTCACCCACGGCCTGCACAGAAGCTCCCTGTGTGGCCCGCTCAGGGCGGGGAATGGCGGTCAGGCTCTCCAGCGGTGCAGGTGCAGACACCACAGCCTCACGCTGGGTCTGGGCCGCCACCGCGGCCTTCAGTGCGATGCCGCGCTGGTCATGCACCGCCTTGCGGCGCCAGTACACCGAGCCCACCTTCATGTCGTGGCGCGACTCGGCGCTGGCCTGGATCCAGCGTTCGATCTCCAGCAGGTAGGCGTCGGGCATGACTTCAGCGGGCAGGGCGAGGTCGATCAGCACCAGGAAGCTGTCGCCATTGGCGTCAAGGGTGAGCACCTTGAAGTCGTAGCTGGTGGACAGCACGCCGCCGCGGATCATCGACTCCCGCACCACCGAGAACAACTGCTCCCGGCGCAGGATGCGGCGACCGCGGCGCGGCGAAATCAGCGGCAGCGTGGTCTGCCCGAACGATTTGCGCGAGCGCGGTTTGGCGCCCTTGCGAGCGGCAGCGGTGTGTTTGCTCTGCAGCCAACTGAACAGCATCATGGTTTCCTTCCTGCTTGTGCCGGGTGGTTGTGGTTGTATCGGCAAAGAACCGCTGCGGTTGAAGCGCCACCGCAACTCGGCGCTGGTGACTCAGGTGACGGCGACCCGCTTGGGTTTGTTGTACATGCGGCGCGCCAGCACCGCAGACATCGCCACCGTCAGGTCCAGCGCCACATCGGGATGGCGGGTGGACAGCTCGCGAAAGCGCAGCGGCGTCAGGCACCACAGGCGGCAAGCGCTGCCGGCGTGCACCGTGGCACTGCGCGGCAGGTGGCTGAAGAATGCGCCCTCGCCCAGCAGCGAGCCCGCGCTCACGACGGCGATGCGGATGCGGTCCTTGTCGTCTTCGTAGTGGACCGTGAGGCTCCCACTCTCGACGAAGTACACCGTGCGGTCTTTCACCCCCTGCTCGATCAGCACCTGCCCCTGCTGCAGGCTCACCGGCTGCAGGTAGTTGGCCAGTGTCGACCATTGCACGTCGCTCAGATTCAGGGGCACGGCGTCCAGCGCATTGCTGTGCTTCATGGCCAAGGCGAGTTCCATGATGTCAAAGCGCGCGGCAGCGGCGGACGGTGTGGCGTTCATGGTTTCACGATAACCGCCGCAGGCCCGCAGCGGCAAGGTCCGTTTACCGCTGCTTACAGTTGCGTTCCGGGCGGTGATCCGGCGCGACCGAACGGCAGCCCGGCACTCACTTGCCGATGCAAAAACGCGAAAAAATTTCACCGAGCAAATCGTCGGCGCTGAACTCGCCGGTGATCTCGCCCAGCGCCTGCTGCGCCAGCCGCAGCTCTTCGGCCAGCAAGTCCAGGTGATCGGCCTGCGCCGCCAGCAGGGTGTGCGCACCGTCCAGGTGCTGGCCGACCCGGCGCAGCGCCTGCAGATGGCGTTCGCGCGCCATGAACAGGCCATCGCCCGCGTGTTGCCAGCCGGCCAGGGCCAGCAGGCGCTGGCGCAAGGCTTCCAGACCATCCCCGTGCTTCGCGGAAATCGCCAGTTCGCCCGCCGCTTGCGCCTGCGCCAGCCGGTCGCGGGCACCCGGGCTGCACTGGTCGAGTTTGTTCCAGACCGGCAACAGGTTCACCCCCACCGGCAGGCCAGCGGCGATGGCCGCGTCGGCCGCCTGGTAGGCGGCATGATCGCAACGGCTCAGGTCGTGCAGAAACAGCACCGCATCGGCTTGCTGGATCTGGCCCCAGGCGCGCTGAATGCCGATGTGTTCGACCTCGTCCACATCCGGGCTGTCGCGCAGGCCGGCGGTGTCGATCACATGCAACGGCACGCCTTCGATCTGGATGGTCTGCTGCACCACGTCGCGCGTGGTGCCGGCAATGGGGGTGACGATGGCCAGCTCCGCCCCGGCCAGCGCGTTGAGCAGCGAGCTTTTGCCCGCGTTGGGCTGCCCTGCGATCACCACCTTCAGCCCGTCGCGCAGCAACGCACCCTGGCGCGCTTCGTTCAGCACGGCGGCCAGGCCTTCGCGCAGCCGGGCGAGCTGCCCGCTGGCGTCGGCCTTCTGCAAAAAGTCGATCTCTTCTTCCGGAAAGTCCAACGTGGCCTCAACCAGCATGCGCAGGTTGATCAGGGCATCGCGCAGCGCGCGGATGCGCTCGGAAAACACGCCCGCGAGCGAGCGGCTCGCGCTGCGCGCGGCGGCCTCGGTGCTGGCGTCGATCAGGTCGGCCACCGCCTCGGCCTGGGCCAGATCGAGCTTGTCGTTGAGGAAGGCGCGTTCGGTGAACTCGCCCGCGCGCGCCGGGCGCAGGCCGCGCAGCAGCGGCTGGTCACTGGCGTTCAGCGCTTGTGCCACCTGCAGGCAACGGGCCAGCAGCAGCTGCAGGACCACCGGCCCACCGTGACCCTGCAGCTCCAGCACGTCTTCACCGGTGTACGAATGCGGCCCCGGAAACCACAGCGCCAGGCCATGATCGATCGGCTGCCCGGCCGCGTCCGGGAACGGCAGGTAGGTCGCTTCGCGGGCCTTCAGCGCGCGCCCCAGCAGAGCCTTCACAAACGGCGCCAACCCCTGACCCGACACCCGCACAATGCCCACCGCCCCGCGACCGGGCGCGGTGGCGATGGCAACGATGGGGTCACGAGAGGCGGCGAGCATGGGGAGATTTTGCGGCAGAGAGTTTCAGAAACAGAAAGGGCCTGCAAAAGCAGGCCCAGTCAGGAGAAGTGCCCCAAACCGGGGATGCCGCGGAACCGGCTTTGCCGGGCCGCCAGCATCGTCCCCCCGGGGGGAAGCCGCGCAGCGGCGCAGGGGGGACTATCCCTGGGGTTACTTCTTGAACAATTCGAACGGGTTGGTGATCTTCAACGGCACACCCATCTTGTTGTTGATGTAGGCCTGTTGCGCGATGGTGAGCAAGTTGTTCGTGATCCAGTACAGCACCAGGCCGGCCGGGAAGAAGAAGAACATCACCGAGAAGATCAGCGGCATCATCCACATCAGCTTGGCCTGCAGCGGATCAGGCGGCAGCGGATTCAACGCGGTCTGCACGATGGTGGTCAGCGTCATGACCAGCGGCAACACGTAGAACGGGTCCAGCGTGGACAGGTCGGTGATCCAGCCGATCCACGGCGCGTTACGCATTTCCACCGACGACAGCAACACCCAGTACAGCGCGATGAACACCGGGATCTGGATCAGGATCGGGAAGCAGCCCCCCAGCGGGTTGACCTTCTCTTCCCGGTACATCTTCATCATTTCCTGCTGCATCATTTGCGGGTTGCCCTTGAGGCGCTCACGCATTTCCATGATGCGGGGATTGATCGCTTTCATCTTGGCCATGGAGCGGTAGGCGCTGGCGTTGAGCCAGTAGAACGCAGCCTTGAGCAGCACCACCAGCAGCACGATGGCCCAACCCCAGTTGCCCACGTAGCCGTGGATTTTTTCCAGCAGCCAGTACAGCGGCTTGGCGATGATGGTCAGCCAGCCATAGTCCTTGACCAGTTCCAGGCCCGGGGCCACGGTTTGCAACACCGTCTCTTGCTGCGGGCCGACAAACAGGCGGGATTCGACGGCCTGGCTCTGGCCCGGCGCGATGGACGGCAAGGTGGTGATGCTGCCCACGGCGTAGAGGTTGTCGTCCACCTTGCGCGCGAAGTTTTCGCGTGCGGTGCCGTCGGCCAACAGCCAGGCGCTGGCAAAGTAGTGCTGCACCATGGCCACATAGCCGTCGCTGGTGTTCTTGACGAAATTGGCACTGTTGTCGGCGATGTCACCAAAGTTGATCTTCTGGTACTTCTGCGCGTCGGTGTAGACCGCCGGGCCGGTGAAGGTGGAATAGAACGGGGTTTCGTTGGTGGTCTGCCTGCCGTCGCGCACCAGCTGCACATAGAGCTGCGGGCTCACCGGCGCCGCACCGGCGTTGACCGCTTCGTGGCGCACACCGATCACATAGCTGCCGCGCTGCAGTGTGTAGGTCTTGACCAGCTTCACGCCGCCCACCTCGGCCGACTCGAAGCGGATCTGCAACTCGTTCTGGCCGTCGGCCAGCGTGGTCGGGCCGGGCACCAGTGCCATGGGCGTCTTGTGGGTTGGGAAGGCGCCACCGATCAGCCCGGTCTGGGCGATGTACCGATCAGCGAGCCGCCTTCGGTGTTGAAGCTGAGCTTGAACAGGTCGGTGGTGACGTCCACCCGGGCGGCCGCGGGTGCAGGTGCGGGCGCGCCGGTGGGCGCTTCGGCGGCGCTGCCGGGCGGCACAGCAGCGCTGCTGGCCGTGGGCAGCGAGCTGTCGGCCTGGGCAGGCTTGGCCGCCGCGGACGCTGCCACCGTGGCCGGAGCGGGGAAGAACGTGGGTTTCTGGCCGTTGTGGATTTGCCACTTGTCCCAGATCAGGACCATCGAGAAACCAAAAACCACCCACAGGATGGACCGACGGATGTCATTCATGACGGGTTCTTCTTTTCTGAGGAAGGGGAGATCAGATGGGCAAACAGGCCCGGAGGACGCTCGGGCACGGGGTCGCAGCCGCCTTCGCACCACGGACCGCAGCGGACCAGCCGCTTCAAGGTGAGGTAGCTGCCGGACAGCGCACCGTGCCTCTCCAGGGCGCCGATGGCGTACAGGGAACAGGTGGGCTCAAAGCGGCAACCGCTGCCCAACCAGGGGCTGAGCAGCAGGCGGTAGCCCTTGACCAGACCCACCAGGGCCAGGCGCGGCCAGTCAGACAGCATGGCCGGACTCCTGCACTGCGGGCGCCGAGACCACGCGGGCCAGCAATTGCTGCAGTTCGGCGCGCACGGCGCGTTTGAGCGGCTCCGATGTGGCGCTCACAAACTGTTGGCGGCTGAATTCGCTGCGCAGGCGCACCACCAGGGCAGCCTGCGGCAAACCGGTCGACACCGAGCGGGCGGTTTCGTAAATCTGCCGCCGGATGGTGTTGCGCGTGACCGCCCGGCGTGCCCAGCGCTTGGGCAACAGAACACCCAGCCAGGCATCGGCCACCGGAAACAGCGGCCGATCGTCTTGTCGGCCGTCCAGCGGTGCACGGTGCAGGGCGAAATGGGGTGTTTTGGCCACAAGAGAACCTGCCATGACAGCTTGAAACTGTGGCCGGGTCCGGATGCGCTGCATGGCCTGCGGGGCTGCCGGTTCGTTCACCGGAGGATCAGCGGGCACGTCGGCCCGTCCAACACCAGCGGTGCACGATCAGGCTCAGACCGCCAGGCGTTTGCGGCCCTTGGCGCGGCGGGCGTTGATGACGGCACGGCCGCCACGGGTTTTCATGCGGACGAGAAAACCGTGGGTGCGGGCGCGTTTGATCTTGGAGGGCTGGTAAGTGCGTTTCATGATGCTCGGTACTGATCTGGGAAAACCCGCGATTATCGCAAGAATTCACAAAGCGCGGCAAGCACTTGGCGCTTAAAGTCGATTTTCTTTCTGGTGTTTTCGGGCCGACAGCGGGGGTCTCCAAGGCCGGGCGCGCCTTGTGGATAAGTGCCTGGCCAGACTACAATGACTGCTTCGCCCTTCGTCATTTGTCCACAACAACGCATCCGCGCCATTCCCAGCATGATCGAGGGCTCTCCCGAAGACATTTCGCCCGCCAGCGGCCCTGCGCTGTGGCAGGCCTGCGTGGACCGGCTGGCGCAGGAAATTCCCGAGCAGCAGTTCAACACCTGGATCCGGCCCCTGGCCGCGAGCGTGGCCAGCGACAGCGCCAAGGTGACGGTTCAGGTGGCCAACCGCTTCAAACTGGACTGGATTCGGGCCCAGTACGCGGCGCGCATCACCGCCCTGCTGGAAAGCCTGCACGGGGCTCCGGTGGTGCTTGAGTTAGCGCTTGCTCCGCGTGAAGGACCCAGCAGGACTTCGCCAGCGCCGCGCACCGTGCAAGAACAGGTGGCCGCCGAGCTGCCCGACATTGCGCCCGCCGAAGCCACCACGGCGCACGGCCCCAAAAGCCGCCTCAACCCTGCACTGACCTTTGCCACCCTGGTCGAGGGCTCGGCCAACCGCATGGCGCGCGCCGCCGCCATGCACGTGGCGGGCAGCCTGGGCCAGTTGTACAACCCGCTCTTCATCTACGGCGGCGTCGGTCTGGGCAAGACCCACCTGGTGCACGCCATCGGCAACCACCTGCTGGCGGACCGGCCGCAGGCCAAGGTTTTGTACATCCATGCCGAGCAGTTCGTCTCGGATGTGGTCAAAGCCTACCAGCGCAAGACCTTTGACGAGTTCAAGGAGCGCTACCACTCGCTCGATCTGCTGCTGATCGACGATGTGCAGTTCTTCGCCAACAAAGAGCGCACACAAGAAGAATTCTTCAACGCGTTTGAGGCATTGCTGGCCCGCAAGAGCCACATCGTGCTCACCAGCGACACCTACCCCAAGGGCCTGGCCGACATCCACGAGCGCCTGGTCTCGCGTTTCGACTCCGGCCTGACGGTGGCCATCGAGCCGCCCGAACTGGAAATGCGGGTGGCGATCCTGATCAACAAGGCGGCGGTGGAAAGCGCCGTGATGCCCGAGGAAGTGGCGTTTTTTGTGGCCAAGAACGTGCGCTCCAACGTGCGCGAGCTGGAAGGCGCGCTGCGCAAGATCCTGGCCTACAGCCGTTTCAACCAGAAAGACATCTCCATCCAGCTCGCGCGCGACGCGCTGAAAGACCTGCTGTCGATCCAGAACCGGCAGATCAGCGTGGAGAACATCCAGAAGACTGTGGCCGACTACTACAAGATCAAGGTCGCGGACATGTACAGCAAGAAGCGCCCGGCCAGCATCGCCCGGCCGCGCCAGATTGCGATGTTCATCGCCAAAGAACTGACCCAGAAAAGCCTGCCCGAGATTGGCGAACTGTTTGGCGGCCGCGACCACACCACGGTGCTGCACGCGGTGCGCAAGATCGGCGCCGAGCGCCAGCAGAACACCGAGCTGAACCAGCAATTGCATGTGCTGGAACAG
>JALOSH010000189.1 GCA_025458545.1 Hydrogenophaga sp. | reverse complement strand
CGGCCTGCTTGAGGAAGCCGATGATTTGTTCCTCGGTGAATCTGCTCTTCTTCATGTCCGTCATTCTCCTGGTGGTTGACGGACTTCACTAACTTCAGCGTGGTACGGCTGGTGGGGGGCAGGTCATGAAGTCCGTCAGTGCGGTATAGGTTTCTGGCTAGAAACTGTCGCTCTCGACCTACCTGTGGATATGGGTTTAAGTGCAACCCATGCGACGGGTTGTGACTGTTCCAGACTCGGTTTTTCAAAAGCTCTCTGAAGAAGTCTTCACTTCTGAACATGGGCTTCGACTCTCAGTCGCCCTTGATGTGTTGCAAGAGATTGACCGAGCAAGCTGGTAGCGGCGTAAACCGCTTCAATGGTGGGGGTCGGCGTGCCGGTGATGCGTCCGAGCTCGACCACCGAGCCCACCAGCGCTTCCAGTTCCAGCGCGCGGCCATGCTCGACGTCCTGCAGCATTGAAGTTTTGTGTGGGCCCACGCCTTCGGCTCCAGCGATTCGTTGCTCCAGCGATATCTTGAAACGCACGCCCAGTGCTTCGGCCACCGTCTGAGCCTCAGTCATCATTCGCGTGGCGAGTGCGCGCGTGGGCGGAAATCGGCAGATGTCTTCCAGGGTGGCGTGGGTCAACGCACTGATCGGATTGAAGCTGAGATTGCCCCACAACTTGACCCAAAGTTCGCTGCGGATGTCCTTGGACACTGGCGCCTTGAAGCCGGCGCGCATCATCACCTCGGACAACCTGGCAATGCGCTCGCTGCGCGCGCCGTCGAGTTCGCCCAGGGTGAACCGGTTGCCCTCGATCAACCGCACCACACCCGGCTCCACCAGCTCGGCTGCCGGGTAAACCACGCTGCCAATGATGCGTTCGGACTCGATAGCAGCGGCCAACCGGCCACCCGGGTCGACACTTTCCAACCCCATTCCCTCGTGAGCGCCGGGCAGTTTGTGAAAGTACCACCACGGGATGCCGTTGATCATTGTGACGACCATGGTGTGAGGGCCGAACAGCTCGCGCAGATCGGGCAGCAAATCGCCGACCTGGTGGGCCTTCACGGTGAGCAGCACCACATCTTGCGGTCCGGCCTCGGACATGTGCTGCACCGCCCTTGCAGTGGGCGCGTGCTCTTCAGTACCGTCTTCCAACACCAGCTTGAAGCCGTTGGCGCGGATCGCCTCGAGGTTGCGGTTGCGCGCGATGAAGGTCACGTCTTCGCCCGCCCGCGCCAGCTTGGCGCCCAGATAACCGCCGATAGCACCGGCACCCACCACCGCAAATTTCATCCAGTAACTCCCATATCTACGTCTGTGCGATCGAACTCAGGCGGCTGCAGCGCTGGCCTTGCTGACGCGCGCCATGTTCTTGGCAGCGCCCCACAACGGCCAGATCAGCAAGGCGATGGCCACGAAGGTCAGCGAACCCACCAGCGGGTTGGACCAGAAGATCGCCATGCTCCCCTGGCTGAGCAACATCGCCTGGCGGAAACTCGTCTCGGCCATGTCGCCCAGAACGAGTGCCAGCACCAATGGAGCCAGGGGGTACCTGAGTTTCTTGAACAGATAGCCCATCACACCGAACACCATCATCATCACCACGTCGAACATCGAATTGTTGACGGTGTAGGCACCAATCGCACAAATCACGATGATGACCGGCGCGATCACCGAGAACGGAATGCGGAGGATGGCAGCCCACCAGGGGACGGTGGTCAGGACGACCATCAGGCCGACGATGTTGCCCAGGTACATGCTGGCGATCAACCCCCACACAAAGTCTTTCTGCTCGACGAACAACATCGGACCGGGCTGCAGGCCCCAGATCAGAAGGCCGCCCAGCAGCACGGCGGCGGTGGGCGATCCCGGGATGCCCAGCGTCAGCATGGGCAGCAGCGCGGCGGTGCCGGCGGCGTGTGCCGCCGTTTCCGGCGCGATCACGCCTTCGACGTTGCCCTTGCCAAAGGTCTCGGGCTCTTTCGCGAACCGCCGCGCCATGCCGTAGCTCATGAACGAGGCGGGCGTGGCGCCGCCGGGCGTGACGCCCATCCAGCAGCCGATGGCGGTCGAGCGCAGGAAGGTCTTCCAGTACTTGAAGATCTCGCCCCAGGTCTCCCACACCACCTTGGGGCTGATCTTCGCGCTCTTGCCTTTGAAAGACAGGCCCTCTTCCATGGTCAGCAAGATCTCGCCGATGCCGAACAGGCCGATCACGGCAATCAGGAAATTGAAGCCCTTGAGCAGCTCGGGCACGTCATAGGTCATGCGCAGCTGGCCGGTGACCATGTCCATGCCGACCGCCGCAAGGGCAAAGCCCAGCATCATCGACGCGATCGTCTTGGCCGCCGGCTCCTTGCTCATGCCGATGAAACTGCAGAAGGTGAGCAGCTGCACCGCAAAGAACTCGGCTGGCCCGAACTTCAAGGCAAACCGGGCCAGCAGCGGCGCCAAGAAAGTGATCAGCGCGACCGCGAAGATCGCACCCACGAACGAGCTGGTGAAGGCTGCCGTCAAGGCCTGCGCGGCACGCTGCTTTTGCGCCATCGGGAAGCCGTCGAAGGTGGTCGCCACCGACCAGGGTTCGCCCGGGATGTTGAACAGGATCGAGGTGATCGCGCCACCGAACAGTGCGCCCCAGTAGATGCAGCTGAGCATGATGATCGCCGAGGTCGGGTTCATGCTGAAGGTCAGCGGCAGCAGGATGGCAATGCCGTTGGCGCCACCGAGGCCGGGCAGTACACCAATCAGGATGCCCAGCGTGATGCCGATCAGCATGTAGCCCAGATTGGGCAGGGTCAGCGCGACCGAGAAACCGCCGGCGAGGTTGGAGAGTTCTTCCATGGGGTGCGCCGCCTTACAGACCGAGCATGCGCTCGATGGGACCTTTGGGCAGCATCACGAGGAACCAGCGCTCGAACACCACGAAGAAAAAAAGCGGCACGCCGATGGCCAGCGGCAAGGTGACTGCCCACCGGTAGCGGCCATAGCGCAACATGAAGTAGCCAATGAGCAGTGCCGACGCGATGTAGATGCCGAGGCCAAAGATCAGCGCCACGTAGACCACCATCGGAACGAGCACGGCCATCACCAGCCGCAACTGTTCGTGCTCGGCAAACACCGCGGTATCTCGAGACCAGCGCCTCAGCTGGCTCAGCAGGATCCAGCCGCTGGCGCCCGCCAGCATCAGACCGATGTAGAACGGAAAGTAGCCCGATTTCGGACCGTCGTCTCCCCAGCCTCTTCCCACCCGAATGCTGTCAACGATGACCAGCACCGCCACTGCGAACAGGAACCCTGCCATCAGCAATTCAGGCCAGCGCGCGCCCAACGTGTCGGCGGAGCCCTCTGCACCCGGTTCCCTGGAACCACCCGATTCAACCGTCATGATCCGACTCCTGCGCGGCACCGCGGGCGGTGCGTTTTCTTGAACCCAGTAATGAAGTCGCCCGCGAGCAACCAATGACGACGGGAGCGCCGGATCGTTCGCTCCCGCCGGATCGTCCGATCGGTGGCGTCACTGAGCCATGAAGCCCGCCTCCCTCATCAGCACGCGGTGCATCTGCTCGTTCTTGCCGAGCCAGTCCACAAACGCGGGGCCGACGAGTGCGGTGGTGTTGAAGGCGCCTTTGTCCATGAACTCTTTCCACTCGGGCAGCGCACGGATCTTCTTGAACAGCTCGTTGTAGAAGGCCACCTGCTCGGGCTTGACACCGGGTGGCATGAAGATGCCGCGCAGCATGAGGTAGTCGACCGGCAGGCCCGCACTGGCACAGGTCGGCACGTCGGCCCAGGACTGTGTGGGGGTCAGTTTGGCCTTGTAGGGCATGGGCGCTTTGTCGAACACACACAAGGCCCGCAGCTTGCCGGCGCGCCAGTGCGATTCGGCCTCGATCGGATTGTTGACCGTGGAGTTGATGTGGTTGCCCACCAGCTGCACGGCCACGTCGCCACCGCCCCTGAACGGGACGTAGGTGATCTTCTTGCCGGCGGCCTTTTCGATCATCGCGGTGATGATCTGGTCTTCCTGCTTGGAGCCGGTGCCGCCCATCTTCATGGTGTTGGGCGGGGCGGCCTTGATGGCGTCAAAGTATTCCTTGGCCGTTTTGTGGGGCGAGTCGGCGTTGACCCACAGCACAAACTGGTCCAGCGCGAGCATTTGCACCGGCGTCAGGTCCCGCCAGTTGAACGGAATGCCGGTGGCCAGCGGCGTGGTGAACAGGTTGGACAGCGTGATGACGATCTTGTGCGGATTGCTCTTGTCGCCTTTGACGTCGAGAAAGCCCTCGGCGCCCGCACCACCGGACTTGTTGACCACGATGATCGGCTGCTTCATCAGGTTGTTCTTGGCGACAACACCCTGGATGAAGCGCGCCATCTGGTCGGCACCGCCGCCAGTGCCCGCCGGCACCACAAACTCGACCGGCTTTGTAGGCTCCCACGTGGCCATGGCGGGAGTGGCCGTTGCCAGACCAATCAGTGTGGCTACCACAGAAGCCAAGGAATACGAACTGATTCGAGACGGGTTGGTGTTCATTGAGACTCCTAGGTGTGGTGGGCTCGCCTGCACCTGTGCGACCAGCTTGCCGGAGTCTAAAAAACATATCCCCTTTGGCAAATTGATATTTACTTCAGTCCAAGTTAAGGAAAGGCTTAACCAATGCGATGCATCAACCCAGACCGAGTTTCTGCGCCAGCCCGATGCGTTGCAACTTGCCGGTGGCGCCTTTGGGGATTTCATCCATGAAAAGGATTTTTTTCGGCACCTTGTAGTCCGCCGCCCGTGCGCTGACGAAGGTCTGCAGCTCGCGTTCGGTGGCCTGCTGGCCCTCGCGCAGCACGACCACCGCCGCAACCTCTTCGCCCAGTTTGGCATGCGGCATGCCAAAGCACACCACCTGGGCCACTCCCGGGTGGTCCATCAGAATCTCGTCGACCTCGCGCGGACTGACCTTCTCACCACCCCGGTTGATGATTTCTTTCAAGCGCCCGGTGATGCTGATGTAGCCCTCTTCGTCCATCACACCCTGGTCGCCGGTGCGGAACCAGCCATTGAGAAA
>JALOSH010000188.1 GCA_025458545.1 Hydrogenophaga sp. | reverse complement strand
TTTCACCTGCGGCTGGACCTGCGCCTGGGCGCGGTGATGGCGCTGCTGATCGGTGCGGCGCTGTGGGGCGGGCAGATCGCCGCCGCCCAGACCACCGCTGTGTGGCTGGGCATCGGTCTGGGCTCGTTCCTGGTGGGCTGGGCGTTCCAGTTTCTGGGCCACTGGTACGAGGGCAAGAAGCCGGCCTTTGTGGACGACCTCGTCGGGCTGTTCGTCGGGCCGCTGTTTCTGGTGGCCGAGCTGGCGTTTGTGCTGGGCATGCGCCTCGAGGTGCAGGCCGCCGTGCAGCAGCGTCTGCGGTCGCTCTCGGCGCCAGACGCGCATGGCCTGGCCCGCGCCTGACGGCGGGACTCAGAGCATCTTCTGGATCAGCGCGCCCTTGAACAAGACCGGCCCGGTGGGGCCGCGTTCGCTCGGCACGCCGCCCTTGGGCTCCAGGCTGATGGCCAGTGTGGGCACTTCGCGCACATCGCTTTCGCCCGCGGCGAGTTGCAACAGCTTGTCCTGGCCCAGCACACCGAGCGAGCGCGGCGCGGCGCCCGGCGGCAAGGCCCAGAGTTGCAGCGACTTGTCGGCCGCCTCCTGGTAGCCACCCACGCGCTGCAGCGTCAGTTTTCTGTTTTTCGGATCGAAGGTCACCAGCACCGAGGCACTGGCCTGATCGTCGTTGAGCACCGCCACGTATTCGATCTGCGGCTGGGCGCTCAGCTGGGCCTGCAGCTCGCTGATTTGGGCGCCCAGGTTGTCGCGCAGTCCGACGGCGGTGACAACGGCCAGCACGGTGGCCAGCGCGCCGGCGCCGGCCGCTCCGCGCCACAGGGCCAGGCTGCGCAGCCAGCCGCCAGACAGGAGTGACGCTTCGGGCGCCCGCGCCGCCGCCATGGCGGCCTTTTCGCGGTCGGCAGCGATCAGGTTGTGGATGCGCGTCCAGACGGCGGGCGAGGGCTCGGCCGCTGTCTGCAGCTCCGTCATGCTGGCCACGCGGCTCTGCCAGACCAGCGCCGCGGCGCGCACCGGCGCCTGCTCGCGCGCGAGCGTTTCGAACCGGCGGCGCGCGCCACCGCGCAGCGTGCCCAGCGCATAAGCGCTGGCCAGCCGGTCCAACAGCTCAGGGTGTTGCAACAGGTTCATACACAGGCTTCAGGTAGGGAGGGCGCCGGAGCACGGCCCGCAACGCACGAAAGGGTGCAAAGCCCAGAGGCACCGCCGGGCCGGCTATGCCGGACGGCCAGTGCCGCCCCCTGGGGGGTGACGCGAAGCGGCGCGGGGGGTCATGCGACGCGAAGCGGCGCGGGGGGTCATGCGAATCCAGCCATGCAGATGCGCAGCTGATCCAGTCCGCGCCGAATCCAGGTTTTGACCGTGCCCAACGGCAGCCGGAGCTGTTCGGCCAGCTCGCCGTGGCTCAGGTCGCGCAGGTAGGCCAGGCTCACCACCTCGCGCTGTTTGTTGTCCAGCCGCCCCAGGCACTGGTGCAGCGCCCAGGCCTGCTGGCTGGCCAGGCTGGTGTCCATCGGGTTGGGCGAGTCGCCTTCCAGCGTGTCGGCCACCTGGTCGTCGATCTCGTCGCGCAGGTGCTCGCGGTCGGCCTTGCGGCGGCGCAGCAGGTCGAGCGAGCGGCTGCGCACGATCAGCCCGAGCCAGGCCATGGGTGGGCTCAGGCTGGCGCGGTAGTCGGGCGCGGTGCGCCAGATCTGCAGAAAGGTGTCTTGCAGCGCGTCTTCGGCCCACCCGTGGTTGCCCAGCACGCGCAAGGCGAGGCCGTAGAGCTTGCCCGAGGTCAGGTCGTACAGCGCTTTGAGGGCGATCTCGTCGCGCTGGGCCACGCGGTCGATCAGCGCCATCAGGGTGTCGTCGGGGTGGTTGGCCATGGCGGCATTGTGGTCCAGTCCCGCGCGCTGTGTTGCGCGGGCGTTGCCGATGGGGTGCAGGCTGCCCATCATGGTCGCCGTTTGCGCGGTTGCACCGCTGTCGGCAGCCTGAGTGCGGTGACCGAGGTGATGCTCACCGGCGTGGCGGCCGCTTCGACGATCTGCTCGGGATGCCAGACCCGCAGGCGCGCCGCGCCTTCGGGCACGTCGGGCAACACCGCCACACCGTCGGGCCCGGTCTTCACCGCCCAGGGGTTGTCGGTCACATAGACGAATCCGCGCATCGAGCCGTGCAGGTGGCAGCCCAGCTGGATCGGGCCGGTCTGCCCCACCGTGACCTCGGCCATGGCCGGTGGCTTGCCCTCGGCCCGGCCGTCCAGTCGCAGCTCGAAACCGGCTTTGCCGGTGGAGCTGAAGGCGGCCAGCCCGGCCGGGCCGCCGCGCACATGGTGTTCCCAGCCATCGAGGTTGCTGAACTTCAGCCGTGAGCCCAGCGGCACCAGGCTCACAGCGGGTTGAAACTGCATCTTGTGTTGCTCGATGGTGGCGCTGATCGGTGCGGGCGCCTTCTGGGCGGGGCCCGCCGCCGGTTCGAGCAAGACCACAGCATCCGCCAGCGGCTGGCCGTCGCGCGTGAGCACGGTGACCTGCAGCGTGGCGGCCTGGGCCAGGGTGCCGCCGAGGGCCAGGGCCAGGGCCACGGCCAGCGCCTTGCGCAACGACCCGCGAAGCGGTGGAGTGTGGGGGCGAGCGACCGCAGCGAAGGGCCGCTCCCGAGCCAGGTCAGCCCCCTCGGGGGGCAACGACCCGCGAAGCGGTGGAGTGTGGGGGCTCATTTCACCGTCACCACGTCGCGGTGCATCGGCGCCAGCAGCGCGAGCAGCTGGTTCTGGCGGGTGAAGGGAATGCCGCGTGCGTCCATCGCTTGCTGCAACACCTCGACCAGGGCGTTGAAGTGGCTCCTGGTGATGTCCATGCTGGCGTGGGCCTCTTTCATGTCGGGGCCTTTGTAGACGCAGGGGCCTCCGGTGAGTTGGCAGACCTGATCGCCCAGTTGCTTGGCGAGATTGGCGGCATTGGTGTCCTTGAACTGCTCGCCGATGCGGGCGTCGGCTTTGAGTCGGATCACGAAGTCGTCCATCAGCGCGCGGATGCCGATCTGTTCGCCAAAGGCCTGGTACAGGCCTGCGGCGGGTGCCATCGGATAGGCGGAAGCCGGTGTGACGGTCATCGTGGATGGGTTCTGGGTCTGGGCCGTGGCAAGAGCGCTGCCGAGCGTCAGCAGCGAAAAGGTGGTGAGGGTGATGAGGTGTTTCATGGTGGTGAGGGATCAGGGTTGTAGAGGTGCTTCAGCGCTCAGAAAGCGATCTGCGCCGACAGGTAGGCGCCGGTTTGTTTTCGGTTGTTGGTGGTGGCGGGCACGATGGTTCCGAGGTCCACATAGGCCAGGGTCAGCGAGACGTTTTTGCTGGGCGCCCAGGCGATGAACAGGTCTTTCCAGTCGCCCGCGCGCAGGCCATCGCCCAGCCCGGCGCCGGCACCGGCGCGCTGGAGTTTGTTGGGCATAGCCCGGTATTCAAAACCCACCGCCAGGTCTTTGCGCAGCAGGTAGGCGACCGACAGCTCGGGCATGAGCTCGTAGCCGTTGTCGGCGCCGTTCAGCCGCGCGCCGTGGCCCAGCAGGCCGCCTTGGTTGGCCTGGGTGGCGCGCAGCGTGCCGTTCACCAGAATGCCCTGCGCGAGAAACAGCTTGGTGGCGCTCAGGTACACATCGGTGCCCGAGCGTTTGGCGCCCAGGGCGGCCAGCGTGCCGTCCAGCCCGCTGGATTGCAGGCGTTTGTGTTGCACGCCCACGGCGATCTGCGGCATGAGCGTGTCGCTGTCGAGCACCGCGTCGCCCGCGAGCCGAACCTTGGCGCCCAGGATGTCTTGTTTCAGGTGCAGGCCGGGCAGGCCCAGCAGCGTGCCGGTGACGCCGGTGTTGAAGTCCTGGCGGCCGACCGACAGCTCGATGCGGTCGTGGATGCCCACCGCCGCGCCGAACGCCGAGAGGCCGTGGTCCTGGGTGGTGGCCCGGCTTGCGAAGGCCGAGAAGCCGGTCTCGCCACCGGTGGCCTGGCTGCCGATCACCGCCCAGGGCGAGAGACCGCCCCCGGCTGCGCCTTCGATGGTGCTCACGCCGCCGGTGAGCAGGAGCTTGCCGTTGTTGGCATGGGCGGGAGCTGCGGCCATCCCTGCGCAGAGGGTGGCCAGTGCGATCAGGCCGGTGGGCTGGGCGGAGCGTTGAGCGGTGTGGGCTGGTTTCATGGTGGTGGTGCTGGGGTCGCAAAAGGGTGTGGTGTGGGGTGGGGTGTGAGCGGCCGAGCGCATGGAACAGATCCGCTTCCGCCACCCGACGTCACCACTACGCAGCGGCTTCACCGCCGGATTCAATGCCGACCAATCCCCTGCGAAAGCAAAGGCTTTTTGAATCTGGAGCCCTCTGGCGCTGCGTATCCGTTGTGCTGGTGCCGACCACACGATCGGCCAAGCGCCTTCCCAAACACACCCAAGGAACCCGCACCATGTCCAACATCGTCACCCCGTCAACCTCCCTCATCGCCAGTCCCGCATCGCGCCGGGGCTTCATGCGCAGCAGCGGCACCCTGTCCGCAGTGGCGGTGGCCTTGCTGGCCGGCCAGGACGCCCTGGCCCAGGGCCTGACGGGCGACATGGCCAAGGACGTGTCCATCCTCAACGTGGCGCTGGGCCTGGAGCACGAAGCCATCAACGCCTACCAGCTCGGCGCGGGCAGCGGCCTGCTGCAGAAGCCGGTGCTGGACATCGCGGTCGGATTTCAGGGTCACCACAAGGCCCACCGCGACGCGCTGATCGCCACCATCCAGAAGATGGGCGGCACGCCCGTGGCCGAGAAGAGGCTCGACGACTACGCCAAGGCCCTGAACGCCGGTGCGCTCAAGAGCCAGGCCGACGTGCTCGACCTCGCCGCCCGGCTGGAGCTGGGCGCCATCAACGCCTACCTCGGCGTGATTCCGTCGCTGGGCAACAAAGACCTGGCCAAGGTGGCGGCCCGCCTGGCGGCCGACGAGACGATGCACTTCACCGTGCTGACCAGCGCCCTGGGCCGACCGCTGCCCGCCGGTGCCCTGTCTTTTGGTGCCTGATGATGCGCAGCGCTGCCCTGCCCAGGCGGCTCGCCGGGTGGTCGCTCGCGCTGCTCGCCAGTGTGGGCGCACCGCTGGCCCACGCCGAGAGCGGCGACGCCATGAGGGGCCGCCAGCTGTTCGAGTCGCGCTGTGTCGGCTGCCACAGCCTGGACCAGCACCGCGTCGGCCCCGCGCTGGGCACAGTGGCGGGCCGCCCCGCCGGCCAGGCGCCGGGCTACACCTACTCGCCCGCCATGCGCCAAGCCACCCATGTGTGGAGCGGCGAGAAGCTGCGGGCCTGGCTCACCGACCCGGAAGCCCTGGTGCCCGGTCAGGCCATGGGCTACAGCCTGTCGCAGGCGGACGACCGCCTCGACGTGGTCGCCTTTCTCCAGTCGCTGGCGCAGACCCGCCCAGCCCCGTGATGGCTGTCTGCTGACCGCTCTGTGCCATCCGCTCTTTCAACCCTTTTTTCACCGACCAAGGAAGCATCATGTCTGTTCGTACCTTCATCCTCACCGCGCTCGCCACCGGCGCCGCACTCGCTGTGTCCGCTTGCGCCAGTGGCCAGCCCAAGGCGCCAAAAATGTTGGCCTTCTCGCAGGACGGCCTGCCCACCGCCGTGCAGGTGCCGACCGGCCACCAGGTCGCCATGGAAACCGTGGGGGTGGGCCAGATCACCTACGAATGCCGCGCCAAGAAAGGCATGGTGGGCCACGAGTGGGTGTTCGTCGGTCCCGACGCCAAGCTCATGGACCGCATAGGCCGACTGGTCGGCAAGTACTACGGCCCCCCCGCCACCTGGGAGAGCACCGACGGCTCCAAACTCACCGCCACGCAGCTGGCGGTCGCGCCTGCGGCAGCGGGCAGCATCCCCTTGCAACTGGTGAAAGCCAACCCCGCCATGGGCATGGGTGCGATGCAGGGCGTGACCCACATCCAGCGCGTGGCCACCCAGGGCGGCGTGGCACCGGCCATGTTGTGCGAAGGCAGCAAGGTCGGCAACCGGCAGATCGTGAACTACCAGGCCGACTACATCTTCTGGAAGGCGGTTTGAGGTCCAGGCACTGCCACCACGCCGGGCTTGTGTGACACAGCGGAAGGGGAGGAGTCCTTGGCGGAGCAAGTGTGGCGAAGTCACCTATCCGAAATCTCGGTCACCGCCGAACGCATCGACGTCGGCAACGGCGTGCACATGGGCATGCTGGGGCTCAACTACCAGCGCCTGTTCACGCCGAACTGGTCGGCCGGCCTGTCGGCCTACGGCGCCGCCACGGGCGACCGGGGTGGTTTCTTTGCCTGGGGCGCCAACGGCGCCTACCGTCAGAGCTGGGGCCCCTGGCAGGCCGAGACCGGCCTGTTCGTCGGCGGTGGTGGCGGCAGTCCTGGCTGGGTGGGCGGTGGCCTCATGCTGCGGCCCCATGTGGAAGTCAGCCGTGCGCTGGGGCAGTGGCGTCTTGGTGTGGGTGCGTCGCAGGTGAAGTTTCCCAACGGGCAGGTCGACAGTTCCCAGCCCTATGTGTCGCTGCGCTGGACCGGCGACCGTTACCTGGGTTCGGGCTCGGGCGCCGCTTTGGGACAGCCCGGCGCTGCCTGGAAAAGCCGCGCGTTCGAGAGCGAACTGGTCGGCGTGCTGGGTGCCTACAGTCCCGACAAGCCGCCCAGCCGCAGCGGGCTGGGTCAGCAGGGTTCGCTGCAGTACGGGGGCCTGGCCTACCGCCGAAGTCTCGATGCTGCCAACTGGCTGGGCGGCACGCCCTACCTGGGCCTGACCACCTTGGGCGCGATGGGCGGCGGCTACGACGGCTATGCCGAGCTGGCCGGCACGCTGGGTCTGCAATGGCGGCTGGCAGCGGTGCCATCGCTCGCGTTTCGGGCCGAGGCTGGGCTCGGTGCGGGCGGTGCCGGTGCCACGGTGGACACCGGCGGCGGCGCGCTGGCCAAGGTCTCGGGTGCGCTGGTCTGGCAGCCTACGCCACAGTTTTCGGTGGCCACCGTGCTCGGGCGCATCCAGAGCCGGGGACCGTTCTCGGCCCGCGAAGCGCGCGTGGAACTCGCCTGGCGTTTCTGGGATGTGCTGCCCACCGGGGGCCCGGTGCTGCCGTCACCCGGCCCGCAGCCCCAGGCCGCCGAATGGGCGCCCTGGCAGGTGTCGCTGGGTGGGGTGCGCTACACCGACATGCTGCGCGACAGTGGCCTGGCCCTGCCCATGGGCATGGTGGCCCTGAAGCTGGAACGCCAGTTCGGTCCGAACTGGCGGCTGGTGACGCTGGCCAACACCGCCGCCACCGGCCAGGCCGGTGGCTACGCGGCGGGACAGATCGGTGCAGGGTGGATGTCTGGGCCGCTGGCGGGCAGCCCTCTGCGGCTGGGGGCGGAGGCTTCGATCGGTGCGGCCGGCGGCGGCTCGGTCACCGTGAGCGGCGGCCTGATCGCGCAGGCGCAGCTGCAGGCCCGCTATGCGCTCTCGCCCGACTGGGCGCTGCAGTTCGAAGTCGGCCGCCTGCGCAGCGTGCGGGGCGATCTGTCATCGCCGCTGGTGGGTGTGAACCTGGTCTCGTCGTTCTCGTTGCTCGAAGGGCGCTGACCGGGTTCAGGCCGCGCGGAGAAATCCTTCCAGCAGGTTGACCGCGTTGGTGCCCACCGCGTCCACCGCGTAGCCGCCTTCGAAGGTGAACACCGTGGGGAGGCCGATGCTGGCCAGCGCCTCGCCCACGGCGAAGTAGTTGTCGCTCCGCAGCGTGAAACCCGAGATCGGGTCGCCCTCAAACGTGTCCAGCCCCATCGGCACCACCAGCGCGTCGGCCTGGAACGCCGCCACCGCGTCCAGCGCCTGGCCCAGCGCTGCGCGCCAGTTGGCAAAGCCGCTGCCGCGCGGCAGCGGCAGGTTGAGGTTGAAGCCCTCGCCCGTGCCCGCGCCGCGCTCGTCCGCGTGACCCAGGAAGAACGGGTACTCGGTGCTCGGGTCGCCGTGGATCGACACGGTGCATACATCGGCCCGCTCGTAGAAGATGGTCTGTGTGCCGTTGCCGTGGTGGTAGTCCACGTCGAGCACCGCCACGCGCTGCTTTCCGCCGTCTCGCAACGCTTGCGCCGCGATGGCCGCGTTGTTCAGGAAGCAGTAGCCGCCAAAAAAGTCCGGCCCGGCGTGGTGGCCGGGCGGCCGGGTGAGCGCAAACGCCGAGCGCGCGCCGCCCAGCACCTCGCGCGCGGCCGCCAGCGCACAGGCCGCGCCGCCGCGCGCCGCCGCCCAGGTGCCCGCTGTCAGCGGTGAGCCCGAGTCGAAAGAAAACAGGCCCAGCCGCGCCGCAAAGTTCTGCGGCAGTACATCGGTGCGGAAAGCGTTCCGATTGCCCAGCGGCCAGACCGAGGGCAGGGCGTCGCGCGCGGCGTTGCTCGGGTCCAGCGCGACCCACTCGTCCCAGGCGCCCGCCAGGAACTGCGTGTAACGCGGCGCGTGCACGCGGGCGGTGGCCAGGTCCAGTTCGTGGTCGCTGACCTTGGGTGTCTGTAACGCTCCCAAGGGGCGCCGCTGCAATTCGGTCAGCACAAAATCCAGCCGGGCCGGCACCTCGTGGCAGGGCACCATGCGGCCGCGAAACATCTCTTCGCGCCCCTGGTGCAACGCGTGGTAGGGATTGTGAAAAGTCTTCATACACCCTTTGATGAACTTCGTGACCCCTTTCCCATGACCATCCAGCACACGCCGCGCACCCGCCACCAGCAGCTCGTCGGCCTCGCTGGCTGGATCGCCTTGTGCTACCTCACCGCGGCGGCGGGTGCGGTGGCGTCGGCCAACGCCAAGACCTTCTACAGCGGCCTGGTGCAACCCGACTGGGCGCCACCCGGCTGGCTGTTCGGCCCGGTATGGACCATCCTGTTCACCATGATGGCGTTTGCCGCCTGGCTGGTGTGGCGTGCACCGGCGGAGCAAAGGGCACGCCGCTGGGCGCTGGGCCTGTTCGTGGTGCAGCTCGCAGCCAACGCGCTGTGGAGCTGGCTGTTCTTCGGCATGCAGAAAGGCGGCTGGGCCTTCGCCGAGGTGCTGGTGTTCTGGGTGCTGATCGCGCTCACCTGCGCCGCCTTCTGGCGCATCCGGCCGCTGGCCGGTATGTTGCTGCTGCCCTACCTGGCCTGGGTGGCGTTTGCGGCCTACCTCAACTGGGTGCTGTGGCAGGCGAACCCGGCGGTGCTGGGCTGACCTACGATGGCACTTTCAAATTGTTAGGAACCTCCATGCCCTCCGGAAAAATCCTCGTCGCCCAAGGCGGCGGCCCGACCGCCGTCATCAACCAGTCGCTGGTGGGCGTGGCGCTGGAGGCGCGGCGGTTCCAGAACGTGCAGCGCATCTACGGCGCGCGCCACGGCGTGCGCGGCATCGTGGACGAGAACTTCGTCGACCTCACCCAAGAGACCAGCCACAACCTCGAAGCCGTGGCGCGCACGCCCTCATCGGCGCTGGGCTCCACCCGCGACAAGCCGGACCTGAAATACTGCCAGGAGATCTTCAAGGTGCTCCGGGCGCA
>JALOSH010000187.1 GCA_025458545.1 Hydrogenophaga sp. | reverse complement strand
GACGTACGACAGATTGACGTCAAACGCGTTTCCTGCGGTGGCAACGTTCGCCAGGTTGAAACTGTTGCCGCCCTCGGTCACAACGTTCAAGGCGTTGCCGCTCCAGCCGGTCACCCCGTTGGAGAAACTGCCGTTGGCCACCAAGTTTGTGACCGGAGGTGGGGGAGGTGGTGGTGGCGGAGTGACGGCCGTGGTATCGAACGCCTGGATGACGTTGACCCCTGAAGTGTTGGCGTTGTTCGAAAAGTCGGTAAACCTACCGGCTGCCACGCTCACCGATATCGTGCCTGTCGTGTTGTCACCCGGAGTCACAACCAGTGTTGCCGATCTGTTGGTAGCGCCCATGGTGAACCCACCGGCCGTGCCACCGCTGACCACGATGTCCGAAGCGTCGAAACCAGAAACAGGTTCGCTGAACGTGAAGGTGAAGGTAACCGGACCTGTTGCGGTGGTCGCGATCACATTGTCAGAAATGGCCAGCGATGGCGGGATGTTGTCGGGTGGCGGCGAGGCATCACCGCCGCCGCCGCATGCCGCGAGCAGGGTGGCGGTTGCCAGGGCAACCAGGGTCATGCGAAACGGTACGGGGTGAAATCTCATGTTGTCTCTCCGGGTGGTTGTCTATCTGAAAGCGATTTCAAACATTGTCAAAAAAGGACTGAAGGCAGATGTCTGTGGCGGTTGTCCGGCCTCTCCTTGGTCTGGGTCACCTGGCTCTGGCAGTTCAACTGATCTGCCAGAACACCGAGCTGGGTGCCGCCGCAGATCGATACGGCTTTTGCTGCTTCTTGAAGGCCGGTGGAAGACAGCGTCTGCTGCTCATGTGCGCCTCCCACGCTCCAAAGTCGCCTGCTCCCGAGCTGTGCCGCGACTGCAGTGGTGCGCCAGACACTGAGCAGGTGGTCTTCAGCAGGTGGGCGACAGGGTGGTGGGACATTTGACCTTTCCAAGGCGACAGCCTCATGATAATGAAAGCGCTTTCATAAGAACATAGGGTTTTCTCTGGTCTTTGATGGTTGTTTCCTTGAATCAGAGGCGTGGGAATCTGAAATCGATTTCAGAACAGAAGGCGCAGCGGGGCCGATGTGACTGAAGCCGACAAAGCCAAGCCTCACCGCATGGCCTTGTGAACTCGTCCGGTCATGTTGCTGGCGACCTCGGTCTTATCGGCGGTCGCCATGGCTGCTTTGATCGGCCAGTGCCGAAAATGGGCTTCTTCAATTTCGATTCCGCAGCTGCCTGCACCCTGCGCCACAGGCGAACCGTTCTGGAAGCACGGATTGGTGCAGCCCCAGCAGATGGAGGTACGGCTGCAAGATCTTCCGACTTGCGAAAAGGGTGGTGCAGCCCGCGCGTCAGGCGTCCTGAAAGCCTCCATCCACCGGCATTTGCCTCCGCCTTGCGCGGGGCAGCTCCGATGTCCAGTTCGATCTGGCCCAACAGGCTTTCGACCTCGTGGTCTTCAGTCTGAGCGCTGGGCGCACCGAGGTCGGCGCCAATGTGGAGGGACTGGACCATCCAAGACTCTCCAACCAAGTCAATGCTCCGCAAGGTGCAACGATCACTGCCACTGCCACTGCCACTGCCACTGCCTGCGCTGCCTGGCCTTGGTGAGCTTTGGTATGTCCTGGGCACTTGACATGGTGGAGACGAGGAGGATCGAACTCCCGACCTTCGCATTGCGAACGCGACGCTCTCCCAGCTGAGCTACGTCCCCACGGATCAAATTCTAGTCTTCCGGGCGGTTCAGCGCATGCCGTTGCGGCTGGCCAGCTCCAGGAACAGGGCTGAATGGTCCAGGTCCGACAGGCCGTGGTCGGCCGCTTCTGCGTAGAGCTTTTCGAACAAGGTGGTGATGGGCGCATCAAAGCCGACTTCGCTCGCTGTGGTGAGGGCGTTGCGCATGTCTTTGAGCTGCACCGCCACCGCCCCGCGCTTGGTGAAGTCGCGGTCCACCATGCGCTGACCGTGCACCTGCAGTATTCGGCTGTCGGCGAAACCGCCGGTGATGGCCTGCTTGACCTTGGCCATGTCCGCGCCACCACGTTCGCACAGCAGCAGCGCTTCGGCCACCGCGCCGATGGTGATGCCCACGATCATCTGGTTGGCGAGCTTGGCCAGCTGGCCTGCGCCGTGTGGGCCGACATGGGTGGCCCGCCCGAGCACTTCGAACACGGGCATTGCGCGCTGGAAATCCGATGCCTTGCCGCCCGCCATGATGGCGAGTGTGCCGGCCTCGGCGCCCACCGTGCCGCCCGAGACCGGTGCGTCCAGGTGCATCACGCCGATACCCGCCAGCCTGGCGGCGTGGTCGCGCGCCTCTCGGGGCTGGATAGATGACATGTCCACCACCAGCGCGCCAGCGCGCAGCCCCTGGCTGGTGCCTTGCTGGAACAACACATCGCCCACGATGTCACCGTTCTCCAGCAGCGTGATCACCAGGTCGGCCTGTGCCACCGCTTCGCCGGGTGTGTCGTGCACTCGCGCGCCCATGGGCAGCAGGCGATCGGCCTTGGTGCGTGAACGGTTCCAGGCGTGTACTGAAAAGCCCGCTTCGCACAAGCGACGGGCCATGGGAAAACCCATCATGCCGATGCCGAGCACGGCCACGGTGGGTCGAGAGGGGGTGGTGTTCAAGGGGTGGTTTCGCAAAGGTGCCGATGGGGCAAAAATTGTAGGGGCCTGCGGGGTGGGTGTCTGAGTGTGGTTCGGTGGCTCGAAAGCCCAGAAAAAGGGGCGGACTCCGGGGCAGCGCCCGAAATCCGCCCGAAGTGGTTCAGAGAACCACGGAGTTGTTCGTTGCGATGCCCTCGGTCATCTGCCTCGCCAGGTACGCGCTGGCCTTGCTGCTGTGACGCTGCATCAGGGCCTCGGCTTTTGCCGCGTCACCCTGGGCCACGGCGCGGGCGATCGCCTCGTGTTCGTTCCACACCGGCTCGCGCAGCGCGGCGGTCTGCAGTGCTTCACCCATGGCACGGCGGATGTGGTGCCAATGCAGCAATGCGCTCTGTTCGATCAGCGGATTCTCGGCCGCTTGGTACAGCGCGCGGTGGAACGCCAGATCGGCGTCGATCATGGCCTTGATGTCGCCGCGCGCCACCGCTTCGCGGCCGCGGGTGAACAAGGTGGGGTCGAGGCGGGTGCGGCGCTCGGCAGCGCGGCGCACGGCCAGGGTGTCGAGCGCACCGCGCACTTCGTACACCTGGGCAATCCAGCGCGCATCCAACGGCGTGACCTGCAAGCCACGCCCTGGCGCATCCTGAACAAAGCCATCTTTCTTGAGCAAGCGGAGCGCCTGCATGACAGGCTGGCGCGACACCGCCAGCTGCTCGGCCAGATCTTCCTGCGTGACGCGCTGGCCCGGCGCGAGCGAACCGGCGCTGATGGCGTCGAGCAACGCGTGGTAGACCTGTTCGGCCAGATCGGGCGCGCTGGTCAGTTGAAGCAGTTGAGCGGTCATGGTGTTCTTCTGTACTCTGTATACAGAATACAGCAATTCTCCGGTGTGTGTCAGATGGGTTCATAGGGGTGCCCAGCCCCGCGCACGCCACAGGTTTGCCAGGCCTGCATGACACAATGCGCCGCATGAAAACCGCTGACCGCCCCGACGCCGCCTGGCTGGACCGCCAGTACAACAACCGGGCCCTGGTGCCCGAGCATGCACAGCACCTTGAACGCTGGGCGCGCGATTCGGAAGCAGCAAGGGCGCAGCTGCCTGGCCTGCTGGACGTGGCGTACGGACACGGCGAGGGTGAGCGGCTGGACATTTTTCCCGCGCCGAAACGTCACGGCATGCCACCGGCCCCGGTGATGGTGTTCATCCACGGTGGTTATTGGCGCAGCCTGGACAAATCGGACCATTCCTTTCTGGCGCCAGCGTTTGTGAAACGCGGCGCCTGCGTGGTGGTGCCGAACTACGCGCTGTGCCCGGCGGTGACGATTCCCGACATCGTGATGCAGATGGTGAGCGCGGTGGCCTGGGTTTACCGGCACATCGCCGTGCACGGCGGCGATCCGCAACGGATCTCGCTGGTCGGACATTCGGCCGGTGGCCACCTGGCGGCCCAGCTGCTCACCTGTCTGTGGTCGCAGGTGGGCGACGATCTGCCGCCCGATCTGGTGAAAGATGCGCTGTCGATCTCAGGCCTGTACGACCTGGAGCCGCTGAGGCACACCCCCTTTCTGCAAGCGTCGTTGCGGCTCACCGCCGAGCAGGCCCAGATGGCCAGTCCGGCACTGCTGCCCGCGCCCTATGTGGCCGAAGGGCGGGGCGTGCTGGTGTCGGTGGCGGGTGGCGAGGAAAGCGATGAGTTCTTGCGCCAGAACCAGCTCATCCAGCAAGCCTGGGGCGAAGAGGCCGTGCCGGTGTGCGAAGGCCTGCCCGGCCTGAACCACTTCAGTGTGCTCGAAGCGCTGGTGCAGCCCCGTCACAGGCTGCACGAACTGGCGCTGCAAGTATTGAGGTAACCCCCCGCGCCGCGCCTAAGGGCGCGTCACCTCCCAGGGGGCGATGCGAGTGGCCCGGCAAAGCCGGTTCCACCGCATCCTTGAATCAAGACATTTCGCGCCGGAGGGGGAGTTGGGTCCAGGGCACCGCGGAACCGGCTTTGCCGGGCCGCCAGTGCCGCCCCCTTCAGGGGGTCGCGCGCAGCGCGGCGGGGGCGGTCCTGTTACATAAAGAGATGTTCGCCCGCGTTCTCGCCACCCAGGATCACGTAGTTCACCTTCTTCAGGTCGAACAGTTTCGTACCCCCCGCGTAGCTGATCGAGCTTTGCACGTCCTGCTCCATCTCCACCAGCGTGTTCGCCAGCTTGCCTTTGATGGGCTCCAGGATGCGTTTGCCTTCGACGTGCTTGTACTCGCCCTTGTTGAAGTCGCTGGCCGAGCCGTAGTACTCCTTGAACAGCTCACCGTTCACCTCGATCATCACCATGGTGGCGCCGAAGCGCACGCTCTTGGCGATGTCGCCGTGGCTGCGGATGCCGCCGTCGGCGATGATGGGTTTGGTGGCCACGCGGGCACACCATTTAAGCGCTGAAAGCTGCCAGCCGCCGGTGCCGAAACCGGTCTTGAGCTTGGTGATGCAGACCTTGCCCGGGCCCACGCCCACCTTGGTGGCATCGGCGCCCCAGTTCTCCAGATCGATCACCGCTTCGGGCGTGGCCACGTTGCCCGCGATCACGAAGCTCGTGGGCAGTTTGGCCTTGATGTAGCCGATCATGTCGCGCACGCTGTCGGCGTGGCCATGGGCGATGTCGATGGTGATGTACTCGGGCACCAGACCTTCGGCAGCGAGCGTGTCCACCGTCG
>JALOSH010000186.1 GCA_025458545.1 Hydrogenophaga sp. | reverse complement strand
GCCGACGTGCCCGACCCCATGAACCTCGCGCTGCGCACCACCGTCAACGGCAATCTCACGCAGCAGGGCAACACGAAAGACATGATCTTCGACGTGGCCACCCTGATCGAATACTTCACCGGCTTCATGACGCTCATGCCCGGCGACCTCATCCTCACCGGCACGCCCGACGGCGTCGTCGACTGCCAGCTCGGTGATGTGGTCGTCACCGAGATCGACGGCATCGGCGCATTGACCAACACCATCACCTCCGAAAGCCCGGCATGACGCAACGCATTCACCACCTCATCAACGGCAAGACGGTTGCCGGTACCGACTACTTCGAGACCATCAACCCGGCCACGCAGGGCGTTCTGGCCGAGGTTGCCTCGGGCACCGAGGCCGAGGTCAACGCGGCGGTGCAGGCCGCCAAGGACGCCTTCCCGGCCTGGGCCGGTCTGCCCGCGACCGAGCGTGCGAAGAAGGTGCGCGCGCTGGGCGACCTGATTGCGAAACACGTGCCCGAGATTGCGAACACCGAAACCCAGGACACAGGCCAGGTGATCGCGCAGACGGGCAAGCAGCTGATTCCGCGCGCCTCGGACAATTTCACCTACTTCGCCGAGATGTGCACCCGCGTCGACGGCCACACCTACCCCACGCCCACGCACCTGAACTACACCCTGTTCCACCCGGTGGGTGTCTGCGCGCTGATCAGCCCGTGGAACGTACCCTTCATGACCGCCACCTGGAAGGTCGCGCCGTGTCTGGCTTTCGGCAACACCGCGGTGCTCAAGATGAGCGAGCTCTCGCCCATGACCGCCGCACGCCTGGGTGAGTTGGCACTCGAAGCCGGCATTCCGGCCGGTGTGCTGAACGTGGTGCACGGTTTCGGCAAGGAAGCGGGCGAGCCGCTGTGTGCGCACCCGGATGTGCGCGCGATCAGCTTCACCGGCTCCACCGCGACGGGCAACCGCATTGCCCGCGCCGCGGGCCTGAAGAAGTTCAGCATGGAGCTGGGCGGCAAGAGCCCGTTCGTGGTCTTCGACGACGCCGACCTGGACCGCGCGCTGGACGCGGCGATCTTCATGATCTTCAGCAACAACGGCGAGCGCTGCACGGCCGGCTCGCGCATCCTGGTGCAGCAGAGCATCTACGCCGACTTCGCCGCGAAGTTCGCCGAGCGCGCAAAGCGCATCGTGGTGGGTGACCCGCTGGACGAGAAGACCACCATCGGCCCGATGATTTCCAAGGCGCACCTGGCCAAGGTGCGCAGCTACATCGAGCTGGGGCCGAAGGAAGGCGCGACGATGTTGTGTGGAGGCATCGATCGACCATCGTACGCGGCCGAACTGCCAGCGCATGTGGCGGGCGGCAATTACGTGTGGCCGACCGTGTTCGCCGACGTGGACAACCGCATGAAGATCGCGCAGGACGAGATCTTCGGCCCGGTGGCCTGCCTGATTCCGTTCAAGGACGAGGCGGACGCGATCCGCATCGCCAACGACATCGCCTACGGTCTGTCGAGCTATGTCTGGACGGAAAACATTGGCAAGGCGCACCGGGTGGCGGCGGCCGTGGAAGCCGGCATGTGTTTCGTCAATTCGCAGAACGTGCGGGACTTGCGGCAGCCGTTTGGTGGCACCAAGGCGTCGGGGACCGGGCGCGAGGGCGGGACCTGGAGTTACGAGGTGTTCCTGGAGCCCAAGAACGTTGCGGTCTCTTTGGGTTCGCATCACATTCCCCATTGGGGAGCTTGATTTGCGCGCCTCTGTTTCACTCATGGGTGTGGGCGTGATCGGCGATCCCGGGTACCCGGCTCCGCTCATGTCCCCCGAAACGGGCTCTGCCCGTTTCTCCTCCTTTACTTCGCTGCGCCGGGTACCCCGACTCGCCGATCCAGAAGCGATGTTGGCGCTCGCTGGTTCGAGCGCCGATGCGCAGCGAGAGAAGGCGAGGTGGGTGGTGTGCCGCAGCGAAGTAAAGGAGGAGGGCTGCGCGCAGCGCAGACCGGGGGACATGAGCGGAAGTACACCACCCACCTCGCCTTCCACCACAAACGTCAGCCGAGAAACGAAGCACACAAGGAGACAAGCCACATGGGCAAAGTAGCACTGGTCGGCAAGATCACCCACGTCCCCTCGATGTACCTCAGCGAACTCGACGGCCCGCGCAAAGGCACCCGCCAGGACGCCATCGACGGCCACAAGGAAATCGCCCGCCGCTGCAAGGAACTCGGCGTCGACACCATCGTCGTCTTTGACACCCACTGGCTCGTCAACGCCACCTACCACCTCAACTGCGCCCCCCACTGGCAAGGCACCTACACCAGCAACGAACTGCCGCACTTCATCAGCAACATGGGCTACGCCATCCCCGGCAACCCTGAGCTCGGCCAGCTGCTGGCCAAAGTCGCCACCGAACACGGTGTCGAAACCCTGGCCCACCACGCCACCACCCTGCAGCCCGAATACGGCACCCTCGTGCCCATGCGCTACATGAACGCCGACCAGCACTTCAAGGCGGTCTCGGTCTCGGCCCTCTGCACTTCGCACTACCTCAACGACAGCGCGCGCCTGGGCTGGGCCATGCGCAAGGCCGTCGAAGACCATTACGACGGCACTGTGGCCTTCCTCGCCAGCGGCTCGCTCAGCCACCGCTTCGCGCAGAACGGCCTGGCGCCCGAATTCGCCTTCAAGGTCTGGAGTCCGTTTCTTCAGCACCTCGACGACGAGGTGGTGCGCATGTGGCAGGCCGGCGCGTGGAAGGACTTCTGCGAGATGCTGCCCGAGTACGCCGCCAAGGGCCACGGCGAAGGCTTCATGCACGACACGGCCATGATGCTCGGCGTGCTGGGCTGGAGCGAATACACCGGCCAGGCCGAAGTCATCACGCCGTACTTCGGCGCCAGCGGCACCGGCCAGATCAACGCGCTGTTCCCGGTGCTGCCGGTCGGCGGCGCTGCCATCCCACAGCCCGTGGCCTCGCGTGCCGACGGCTTCTCCACCATCGCCACACGCTTGTAGAAGCGGAAGCACCCCATGCCCCACCTCGTCATCCTCTACACCCCCAACCTCGACAAACCCGCCTCGCAAGGCGGCGTCGACATGGGTGGCCTGTGCCGTGCGCTGGCCGACGCGATGCTCGCGGTGCGCGACGAGCAGGACCGCCAGGTTTTTCCCACTGGCGGCACCCGTGTGCTGGCCTATCCGGCGGCACACAGCGCGGTATCCGACGGCGGCCCAGCCGGCATGGCGGCCGGGCTGGGTGGCGACTACGCCTTCGTCTACATGAACGTGCGCATGGCCAGGGGCCGCAGCGCTGTGGTGCACCAGCGCGTGGGCGAGGCGCTCAACGCCGTGGTGAAGGAGCGCTTCGCCGAACAGCTGGCCAAACGCCCGATCGGCATCACCGTGCAGGTCGACGAGGGCCAAGAGGTCTTCGATGCCAAGAACAGTTCGCTGCACCCGCTTTTCAACAAGACATAACGAAGCCATGTTCGACGACATCCTCGTTCAGCAGCTCGCCGCCGATCTGCAACGCGCCCAGCAGACCCGCACCCCGGTCGAGCACTTTTCCAAACGCCACCCCGGCATGACGGTCGAGGACGGTTACCGCATCGGCCGCGCCTGGGTGGATCTCGAAAAGGCCGCCGGCAAGCAGGTCATCGGCCACAAGATCGGCCTGACCAGCCGCGCCATGCAGATCAGCAGCCAGATCGACGAGCCCGACTACGGCACCCTGCTCGATGACATGCTCTACACCGCCAGAGCCGGCGAGGTACTGGAGATTCCGGTGAAGAACTTCATCGCCCCGCGCGTCGAGGTCGAGCTGGCCTTCGTGCTCAAGGCGCCGCTGGCCGGGCCGAACGTGACGGTCGAAGATGTGTTGGCCGCCACCGAGTACATCACCCCCGCCATCGAGATCATCGATGCGCGCATCGAGCAGTTCGACCGCCACACCAAGGCCATGCGCAAGGTCTACGACACCATCAGCGACAACGCGGCCAACGCCGGCATCGTGATCGGCGCGGGCGACCCGGCCTTCCGCGCCGACCCGCGTACCACCAACCGCCCCTGGTGCGGCGCCATCCTGCGGCAAAACGGCGCCGTCGAAGAGACGGGCCTGGCCGCCGGCGTGCAGGGTGACCCCGCCATCGGTATCGCCTGGCTGGCCAACAAGCTCGCGCCCTGGGGCGAAACGCTGCAGGCTGGCGAGATCGTGCTCGCCGGCAGCTTCACGCGGCCCGTGGCGGCCAAAGCCGGCGACCTGTTCGAGGCCGATTACGGCCCACTGGGCTGCCTGAGGTTCAAATTCATCTGATCCGGAGACCCCACATGGCCGATGCCTTCCTCAAGCCCGCCCGCGTCAGCGACGCCGAATGGCAGGCCCGCGTGCAGCTCGCCGCCTGCTACCGCATCTTTGCCCACCTGGGCTGGGCCGAGCTGATCTACAACCACATCTCCCTCCGCGTCCCCGGACCGGATGACCACTTCCTCATCAACCCCTTCGGCCTGCACTACACCGAGGTCACCGCGTCCAACCTGGTCAAGGTCGATGTGGACGGGAACATCATCGGCAACGACGACTGGCCCATCAACCCGGCCGGCTTCACCTTCCACGGCGCCATCCACGCCACGCTGCCCGACGCGCACTGCGTGATGCACGTGCACACCACACCGACCATGGCCGTGTGCTGCCTCAAGGACGGCCTGTCGTTCACCAACTTCTACGCCGCCCAGCTCTACGGCCAGGTCGCCTACCACGACTTCGAAGGCATCACCGTGCACCGCGACGAGGGCGCACGCATCCTGGCCAGCGCGGGCGGCAAGCGGGTCTTGCTGCTGCGCAACCACGGCCCCGTCGTCATCGGGCGCAACCTGGCGCAGGCCTTCAACATCATGTGGCTGGTGCAGCGCGCCTGCGAGATCCAGGTGGCGTCACAGGCGCTGGGCGAACTGCAGCCCATCAGCGAAGCCGCGCTGCAGGCCTGCGTTCGAGACTCGCTCAACTTCAACCCCAAGCATGGCGCCGGGGAGGACTCGTTTGCCGCCATGCAGCGTCTCATCGACCGCATCGACCCGGGCTACCGCGCA